>NZ_JBVHHY010000021.1:0-157763 GCF_055560835.1 Kitasatospora sp. NPDC023120
ACAAGGGGTGGCGGTTCGCCTACAACGGGGTCGTGTTCACCGGCGCATCCAGCGTCGCAGTGGAGCGCTACCGCTACCGCGGAAGCGACATCCCGGCCCCATGGACCCCGAAACCAGCAGCCGCCACGACAGGCGGCTGACCAACGGTCAAGACACGTGGAGCGCCCGGTGCGGAGAAATTCGCACGCTGGGTGCGGGAGGGGGCCCGAGGGAGACGACCGACGGAGACGTCGGCACCGCGCCCACGGGCCTACCTCACCGACCTGCTGGCTTTGTACGCGAGAACGGGAGTCGTTTGTCGATGAGCTCGGGAGGCGCCCTGCCGGCGGGCAGGTCGATGTTCACGAGTTTGGGAGACACCCGCCGCTGAGCTGATGGGTACATGTACCGGTGTGCCCAGACTCCAGTGGCCGCGCATCGTTGCCGCCGCCCTCGTCACCAGCTACGACCAGACCGGCGGGTGTTAAATCCTCGAAGGACGCGAAACCCCCTGCTCTCAACCATGTCAGGACGGCAACGCCACGCCGACGCTCCGCCCAGGGCACGGTCGGATGAGCCGACGACGCGACCGGGCGCCGCGTCGTCGACACCGCCTTACGCGTTCGGGTCCCAGGCGAAGAGCCGCTCGAAGATGGCCCGGTCGCCGTCGATCTTCACCGAGTCCAGCGGGGTGCGTCCGTAGAACCACAGGACCAGCTCACCGGCCGTGCCCCGGGCGGAGGCGTCGGCCTGGGCCTCGCCCTCGCCGGCAGCCGGGAGGCGGACGGCGCGGGCGCCATCCGCCTCGACCGTGAAGCGCCAGGAGCGGCCCTCGGTGGCGTGGTAGTCGACGACGGCCGGCTCGTGCGGCCAGACGCCCGACCACGCGCAGCAGGTGAACAGGAAGTCCTCGACGCCGTCCAGCGCCACCTCCGCCGGCAGCGGCTGCGCGGCGCCCACGGTGAGCTGGGCGTCATAGGTGTGCATCGCGATCTCCTGAAGCTGGTGCCGGGCGACGGCACCGCTGGTCCGCGGCGACTGCGAGGCACCCCACCACGTCCAGCACTCGGCGTCCGGGCCGACCTCCCGCAGGGTGTCCAGCAGCTCCTGCGTCGACGCGGCCAGCCAGGCCACCAACGCCTCGCGCTCCCGGGGCGCCTGCGCCTCGGCGCGCGCCGCCACGGCCTCGGCCGGCGGGGCGTCGGCTGGACCGGCCTCGACGACGGCGGCCCAGAAGGGGCGGCCCGAGCCCAGGTGCCGCGCCAGGTCGAACAGCGTCCACTCGGGACAGGTCGGCACCTGCACGTCCAGGCTGGGCGCGGCGGCGATCGCGGCCCGGAAGGCCGTCGCCCGCTCGTCGATCAGTCGCAGCAGGTCAGGGAGTTCAAGATTCTTCTGCACTACGGCTGTCTATCACCGCACTCCGGCGGCCGAAAGCGAATTTCCCGGCCGCCGCCTGCCGACGCCGCCGTCCGAACCATCCGCCCGAACCGCCGCCGACACCGAACCTCCGGGCAAGGCGGGCGACGCGCGTTGGCCGGGGTTCGCCCGTCGGTACAAACTCGCCGCCGAACAGCCGGTGCAGTGGAAGGTTGAGGCTCTCGGCCCTGCCGAGCCTCAGCGCCTGGTCCTCGCCGCCGTCGCGCCGTACATCGACCGCCGCGTTCTCACCGACCGGATCACAGAGGAGGAACGGCAGCGAGATCAGCTCAGGGCCTTCACCGAGGGATGGACCCTGAATCGCTCGCCGGACCGTGAGTGACTCCCAAACTCATCGACATTGATCACGGAACAGGCCCACGCGGTGACTCCCGAAGCCGACGACAAACGACTCCCGTCCTCGCGTACAAAGCCAACCTGCTGAAGGAATCGCCGCATCTGGCTCCGTGGCGGCCCGAGATCGGCATCAAGCCGCGGCTGAGCGACGCCGAACTGGTCACCCTCGCGGTGATACAGGCACTGCTCGGTTTCACTTCCGAACGCCGCTGGATCCGCCACGCCCAAGCGCACCTGCGGCACCTGTTCCCCTACCTGCCCGGGCAGTCGGGCTACAACCGGCGTTTGCGCAAGGCCGCGGACCTGGTCGCACGGGTCAACCGCCTGCTCGCCCGGGACACCTCGCTGTGGGACGACAGCGTGTGGGTCGTCGACTCCACCCCGGTGGAGTGCGGCCGCTCGCGCGAGACGGCCAGGCGCTCCGACCTGGCCGGCTGGGCCGAGTACGGCTACTGCGCCAGCCACTCCCGGTTCTTCTGGGGCCTGCGCCTGCACCTGCTGTGCACCCTGCACGGGCTGCCCGTCGCCTTCGCGCTGACCGGCGCGAAGGCGGACGAACGAACGACCCTGCTCGGGATGTTCCACGCCGAGCCCGGCCTCGGGGCGGCCGGCGGAGTCGGTCACCTGGCCGTGCAGATCGCCAAGGCCCGTGGCGCGTACGTGATCGGCACCGCCGGCAGCGCCAAGCACGAGCTGCTGCGCTCACTGGGCGCGGACGAACTCGTCGACTACCGCACCCAGGACGTCGCGGCGGCCGTCCGCGAGGTCGACGTCGTGCTGGACCCCCTCGGCGGCGCGAGCCCGGCCCGCTCCCTGCGCTCCCTGCGCCGGGGCGGCACCTGGTCTCGCTCCTCCCGCCGGACGAGGCCTTCCCCCGGGCCGAGGCCGAGGCGGCCGGCGTCCGGGCGGACTTCATGTTGGTCGAGCCCGACCACCAGGGGCTGCGCGAGATCACCCGCCTGGTCGAGGACGGCCGCCCGCGGGTGGTCGTCGACACCGTCCTCCCGCTGGAGCAGGCCGCCGAGGCACACCGCCTGGGCGAACTGGGCCGCACCACCGGAAAGATCGTGCTCTCGGTCGCCGACCCCCCGGCCGGGCGGCTCCCGGGGCTGACCGGGTCGCGCCGGGGGCGCTCAGTCCGTCAGCCGGTGCCACCAGCGGCGAGGCTGCACCACCGCCACCGGCGGCACCGGCTCAGGGTGGTCGAGCACCAACGGTGGCGTGCAGCAGGGTCGCCTTGCGCTGCCACCTGGCCGCCAGGTGCTCCTCCCCGGTCAGACCCTGCTTGTTCACCCAGTCGAGGGCGAGCTGTGCGGTGGCATCGTCGAACGCCCAGTACAGCAGTTCTTCGGGATCACGGGTCGGCCGCTCGAAGCAGAGCTCTCCCCGTTCGAGGGCGAGGTAGTTCAGCATGCCGTTCTCGCCGACGGCGATGAACGGACAGGCGCCGTCGCGGTTTTCGAAGGTGGGTACCGCCCGGCCCGTCAGTCCGACGACGGCACTGAGCCGCGCGATCTCGATCGCCAGGTACTGCCGCATCAGCGCAGCCTTGCCCGTGGTCATCGGTCCTCACCGTGTCCCCGCGGCATCACCCGGATCGGGCGAAGCGACGCCCCGGCCTCGTCCGGCTCGACGTGGTCCGACTCGACCCTCGGATGCCGAGCACAGCCCATTATCGTCTCAATGACGATAATGGGCTATGGGTCGGAACCGGACGCGCTCAGCCGGTCTTGGCGGCGCCGATGGTCTGGGTAAGCCAGGCGAAGACGGACGGCACGAGGGGTTCCCAGGTGGAGGTGAGGTGGGGGCCGTTGACCTCGACGGGAGTGACGGTCGTCGGGGCCTTCGCGTTCTTCTGCAGCGCGAGGGCGTCCTCGTAGCCGTCGCCCTTCTTGCCGGTCACGTAGAGGGTGACGTCCGGCGGGGTCTGCGCGTGCTGGAGCAGGTGGAGCGGGTTCGCGGACTCGCGCAGGTGGGCGTCCTTGGCGGTGAGGGAGTCCGGCTCGCCGACCGGGTCGTTGTAGCCGGACAGGCTGACGGCGGCGTGGTAGCGGTTCGGGTGGGCCAGCGCGAGGCGGACGGCGCAGTGCGCGCCCGCCGAGTAGCCGGCCACCGCCCAGCGTTCGGGGCCGGGCTCGGCGCGGAAGTTGTCGAGCACCATCTGCGGGACGTCGCGCGCCAGCCAGGTCTCGGCGTTGACCTTGCCGGGCACGTCCGCGCAGCCGGTGTCGACGTGCCCGGCAAGCAGGACCACGCGCGGGGAGACCAGGATGAACGGCGCGACCTGCCCGGACTTCATCAGCGGGGCCAGCTGGCGGGAGACGTTCATGCTGCCGAACCAGGCGCTGGACGAGCCGGGGAAGCCCGCGAGCAGTTCGACGACGGGGAACTTCTTGTCCTTGAACGCCGGGTCGTCGTACTGCGGCGGCGTCCAGACCAGCACCTCGCCGTCCACGCCGGAGACCCGCCCCTTCAGCTCGGTCGTCCTCACGTCCTTCGGCACGGCCTTGTCGTCCACGGGCCCGAACTGCTGAACCACCTTGGCCTGTTCGGGCCCGTTCGCGGCCGCCGTCGCGTCCGCCGCGGGCGGGACGGGGACCGCCCGGACGTGGCTTCCGGTCCCGAGCAGGTCGTCCCAGGTGCCGTACAGCTGGTTGTCGTTGTTGACCATCACGAACACCAGCGTCACGGCGGTGAACTGAGCGAACGCCACCAGGAGCAGCCGGGTGCCGAAGCGCAGCGGGCGCGGCCCGCGCACCCGGTTCCACAGGTACATCAGCAGCCCCACGGAGAGCGGGACGAGGAGGATCGAGAGGACGAAGAACGCGGTGCCTGTCAGCTTCACATTCAGCTGCACGTGTCGGAACGGCCGTTTGGTTGCATCCGCCCCACGCGGCCCGTCGGCGGGCCCGGCCGGCCGGGGGCAAGCACCCGGAGCCACCACCGCACCTGACGGTTTTCCTTCTCACGCAAATTGCTTCCTGCGGTACGGGGTGCCATGTCAGGGTCATCGCCAGAAGGTGTATTCGTTGCGAGGAAGGGCTGATCCCTTGTTCAACCGACGAAAGGCAAGCGTACTCGCCGTAGCGGCGGTCACGGCGGCACTCGGTCTCGTGCCGACCGGCACCGCCCAGGCGGCGACCTGCAATTGGCAGAAGACGGCGTGGGACCTGCCGGCCAACTCGACCAGCGGCACGCTGTACGCGAGCGACGGCAGCCGGTACGGCGTCGGCATCACCGGCACGCGGTCGACCTCCTGGCCTTACGACTACAGGGTCAGGAACAGCACACTGTGGGACAACGGCAAGGTCGTGCTGCAGATCCCCGAGACCGGGCCCAAGATGTCGGACGTCAACGCCTCCGGCGTGATCGTGGGCAGTCAGATCATCAACAACAAGTTCATGCCCGTGACGGTGAGCCGTACCGGGACGGCGACCGTGCTGCCGACCAACCCGGCCTGGGACAGCTCGTCGGCCAGCGTGATCAACAACAGGGGTGACATCGCCGGTTCCGCCGGAATCGGATTGACGCACATCCTGGTGGTGTGGCCGGCGAGCGCACCCGGAACGTACCGCGAGATTCCCGTCCCCCAGGACAGCTACCTGAGCCTCGCCGACATCGACGAGCAGGGCAACGTCATCGGGTCGACCCTCAAGAACGGCTTCGTCACCGACCTCAGCGGCCAGCTGCACACCCTCACCACGCAGGGCACCAACGGCCAGAGCACTCCGGTGGCGGTCCGGGCCGGTCGCATCGTCGGCAGCATGGACAACGACACGAGCTACGCCGCAGCCGAGTGGAACGCCCAAGGTTCGCTGGTCCGGACCATCAAGAACGGTGCTCTCACGGGCAAGGCCATCGGCGGCCTCGGAAGCGTGGGCGGCAGCGCGTTCGTCAACTCGACGCAGCGGTCCGTCCTGTGGCGTGACGGCGTCGTCTCCGACCCGCTGACCGCGGTCTCGACCTCCTTCACCATCAACGCGATCAGCAACGACGAGAAGACCCTCATCGGGAACGACACCTCCCGCCCCGCGCACTACACCTGTCTGTGACACCTGCTCGTGAGGCGGCCGGCACGAGCAGCCGGTGAGCTCAGCAGGACCGGACGCAGCCCCGGGTACCTCACCCGGGGCTGCGTTCCGCGTTCCCACTCGGCCACGGCCCTAGCTTCGCGTGCGCTTCGCCATGTCGTCCCAGAAGCGGTCCAGTTCCAGGACGGGCATGCCGACCCACGACGGCGTCTTCCTCCGGAAGACTCGAGGCACCCGCCGGCGCATGCGTCCGGGCAGCAGGGCCTGCTGCTGGCGGCAGAACGGCTCGTCGATCTCGGCCCGCAGCTGCGTACCCTGCGGCGGGTAGGGGCAGAACTGGAACTTGCAGGTGGGCAGGCAGGTCGTGCCCGGTGCCGGCGGGTCCGAGGTACCGGCCGTCAGCTCGGGATGCAGCGGAGCGCGGTCCCTGGTCACGCAGGGCGGTAGGGACATGCCCGGCTGGTGGGACCGCTTCAGCCGATCCTCCACCTCGTCCGGGAACCCGTCCCGCTCGATCAGGTTGAGCATCACCAGAACGTCGGCGACGAGCCGCTGGGTGCGCCCGTCGAGGTTCGTCCACCCGACCGAGGGCGGGATCCACAGGTTGTGCTTGCGGTAGTGCTGCGAACCGTTGCTCCGGGAGCCGATGTTGTCGACGACGCCCTTCTCGTCGATCCACAGGAAGCGGTCCGGCTCCCGGGTCTGCAGGGCGAGGGCCACCAGGTCGCCGGCCTCGGCGACGAACGGGTGCAGACGCGGCGGGGGCGCCCCGTCGCCTCCCCCGTCCCAGGCGGAGCCCGCCATGGACAGCCAGCGCCCGACGGTCTGCACCGCGCTCATGCCGCCCGCGCCTTCGGACCGTTCTGCTGTGCCGTTGCCGTTGCCGTGCTTGCCATCCCTGCTGCCGTTGCCGCCGTTGCCGTGCTTACCGTTGTTGCCGTGCCTACCGTTGTTGCCGTGCCTACCGTTGTTGCCGTGCTTACCGCGCTTGGCGCCGTCCGGATGAGCTGCCGCCGCGTCACCGTCGGGATCGGACCGGGCGATGCTGTCCGGGAGCTCCCACAGGCACAGCGCCTGGAGCAGGCAGATCTGGGAGTACCAGCACCGGGCCTGCTGCAGCACGGTCTCCGCCTGCCGGATCAGGTCGTCGCACCCGCCGGGGTAGGTGTCGGGATGGCGCTTCCGCCGGTTGGCCGCAAACTTGAAGCCCTGGGCGAGGGCGTTCTCCAAGGAGAGCGGGAGCAGGTCCGGGCGTTCGGGGTCCAGGTGGCGCAACCACTTCGCGAGGCGGTTGCGGGCCTCGTCCCGGTGACCGTCGCTCACCGATCCGAGCAGCATCGGGATCATCCAGGCGCGCATGATGAACTCACGCCCGAGTTCACGGCGGTCCGCCCGGTAGCTTTCGATGATGCCCTGCCGTTTCCGGTTCAGCGGATCGTTCTCGCCGGTTGCCGTCCCGGACGGGCCCCGCGAGGCGGCCGCCTTCCGCATCTCGGCCACCCACGCAACGTACTCCTCCCTCTTCCGGGCTCTCAGCTCCTCGTTCCGCGCCTGGTACTCCTCCAGCGGATCCCTGTTGAGGCCGAACTTCTTGCGGATCACCTCGAAGGCCGGGTCGCCGCCGCTCCCGACCTCCTGTGCGGCGGCGAGGCGGATGGCGTAGGACGACTCCCCGCTGCCCAGCTCGAAGAGCCGCTCGTACAGGTCCGTGGTGTCGATCTTCGGAGCAGCGGTGCGCAGGGCCGCACCGTACTGCTTGACCAGGCCGTGCTTGGCTTCGTCGAGAGTCCGTCTGTCCCCCTTGATGCCGTTCCAGTGCTCCTGGAGGTTGGAGGTGATCCTGCCCAGGAGCCTCGGGGTCTCCTCGACGCTGTCGATCTCCAGGGCAGCCGCATAGAGGTCGAAGGCCTTCGGATCCGAGTGGTGGCTCGCCGCCCTGCAGAGCCGTTCGGCGGGGGTCTTCCCGGTCAGCGGAGCCCGGCGCCACAGCTCCTTGGCCTCCCGCTTCACGATCTCCTCGGCCTCCGCCTTCACCCCGGTTCCGGTGTTGCCGGCCTCGGTTGCGAGCTTGGTCGCCCGTCGGCGGGAGAGCAGGACCAGCGCGATCAGCAGTTCACGGCTGGGCCCGGGCGGGTGCAGCGCCTGCTCGATGAGCCGACCGGCCTGGCGCTCGCTCAGGTGGTCGAGCATGCGGAAGCCGCAGTACGCCTGGATGATGCTGTGCGGGAACCGGACCTTGGTGTCGAAGCCCTCCACCAGCTTGAGCCGGCTCGCGTGTCCGACGAACCGGGCCAGCTCCGTCCGGCACTGGCCGAGGCTCCCCTCGTCGAGGAGCTTGCTCTCCCCGTCGCAGAGCCGGCGGCACAGCTCGTCCCAGACCAGCTCGCGCTGCCATTCGGAGAAGGTGTTTCCGCGCTTGCCGTACTGGTCGAACCCGCGTTGTTCGAGCCAGAGTTGTCGGGCCTTGCTCTCCGCCCGCCGGGTCCGTCCGGGGTGGGCGTCCTCGCCCAGCAGGTCCGCGAACGAGACCTCCAGGGTGTCCTGGAGCAGTCCGATGCACGCCAGCGCGGAGACGATCTCCATGGTGTCGCGGCGCTCCTCCGGGCTCACGGTGACGTCGTCGTGCAGCCGGCCCTCCACCAGCGCGTGGTACCAGGTCTCCAGCAGCCACAGCCGTAGCGTGGACCGGTCCCAACTACGGGTGTTCAGGCGCTTGTCGTCGTGCCGGGGCCGGTCGCGTTCCAGGGCGTCGTGACTGTGCAGCTCCCGGGCGATCTGCAGGTAGATCGGCGACTCGGTGACCTCGGCCGTCTCCACGATCCAGTCGAGGCGGCGCTCGTCCGTCTCGGGAAAGTTCGCCTCGACGAACCGGAGCGCCGCTTCCTCGCTCAGCGGCTCCAGCTCGATGATCGCGGCGCGGGTGCCCTCCAGGGGAGCGTGCGGCCGGGAGGCGATGACCAGCGGGAGCCGCTCCTGGTACGCCCGGTCGATGGCCCTGCGGATGATGTTGTCGCGATCGTCCCGGAGGTTCTCGTCGAGGATGGCCTCCTCCAGTCCGTCGGCGATGACGACCGGTTTGTCGTCCGCGAGCAGTTGGTGCCAGACCCGGTCGTTCTTGCTGCGGGCGAGGATCCCCTGCGGCGCCTCCTCGGAGAAGCGGCGCTTGGCCATCTGCTCGAAGTTCAGATCGGACGCATGGGCGGCGTCCCGCAGCCGGATGGGCACGGGAACCGCGTGCTGCTTGGCCAGGATCTCCGTGAGCTGCACCAGTACGGCCGTCTTCCCGACGCCCACCCCGCCGACCAGCAGGTACGGCCGGCGGGTCTCCCGCTCGCGCAGCCGCTGCGCGATCACCTGGGCGAGCTCCTGGCGCCCGACGACCTCCGAGATGTGCGGCCCGGCGGTGAGGACCAGCTCGTTCGGCTTCTTCCGCGCCTTCGCGAGAAAGCGCCGCTTCGTCCAGCGGTACCACCAGAACAGGAAGATCGCGGTGGCGATCCCTGCGGTGAGGACCGGACCGACGAAGCGGATGAGGGCGTCGAACCCCGAATTCCCCCGCCGCCACGTCTCGAACGCGGTGCTCTCCCCCGTGATCACGATGTACAGGCCCTCCACGCACCACGCGAGGACCAGGAACGCGGCGATCCCCCAGAAGACCCGCATCGCATTGGTGTACGACCCCCACCTGCGCCACTTCCGCGGCCGCGGCGTACCCCGGCGGGCCTCCCACCGGATCATCGACCTGTGCCACCGGCAGGCGAAGACTTCCACGAGCCGGGCCCGGGCCCGCTGGAACGGCAGGCTCGACATCGGCGCGTTGGGCGGCCGCTCCTTGCCCGGCGGATGCCGGACGACTCTCGCCATCGTGACCTCCCCCTCCGGGAGCTCCGCACGACACCGGGGCAACGGAGAAGGGGGCGCGCTCCACGGACGGTCCATGTCCCGGTTTGCGCGAGGAATCGATGAATACGGATGAATGCGGTCGGACGCCTGACAGCCTGCGCTTCAGGTTGCTAGGAGTAATCAAATCAGCAGAATTTAACTAACCGTAGCCGGGAGGCGCGTTCGTCTTTTCCACATTGTCCCCTCGCCACCCCACGCCAGACAAGCATGGAATGTCCCGGTAGCGAATGCGACCCTTCACGCCGACTACTCCGACGTCCAGGCTTCCCCGGTCGGCTATCTCATAGAGTCCTTCGCAGTTGGTGCCCTGACCGGCAAGCTCGCGGTCCGCTATGGGGCGACCGTCCTCGTTGCGGCCATCAACAAGTGGCTGTGACCACACACGCGCACCGCCTTTTCGTCAATCCGTTGCCCAGGAGTCAATCGGCCGGTTAGGTTCACCCAGCCGCCTGCATCGGTGCAGGCCGGCGCTGTCGACGAGGAGGTGTGGAGCACATGCGCAGGAGTGCCCAGGAGTTGAGCTCGCGTACTGACCTTTGCCACCTCCTCACGACGGAGACACCTTGTCCCTTCGCATCACCCCATTGAGGTTTTCTCAACGGTGATCACTTCCAGATTCCGTTGAGGACGAGGGCGGCACGGGCGATGTGGCCGATCCGGTCGGGGCTGAGCGTGACGTGCTGCAGGATGCGCCACCGCTGCTTGAGCTCGGCGGCGGTGCGCTCACCGAGTGCCCGGACGTGCCGCAGCAGGGTGTTGAACATGCGGGTGTCGAGGTGAAGTGCCTGTTCGGACTTGCCCTTTGGCCGGCGGACCGGGATACGGATGCCGATGCCGGCGCCGATGTAGCACTTGTCGGCCAGGGCGGGCAGGCCGTCTTTCGCCGCCTTGTAGAGGGCGGGCAGGCGTGGATGCGGGCGGCGGTGATGTCCGGGGTGGAGCCGGGCTCGACGTCGGAGACCCACAGCGGGTGCCGTCCGGGGCTGACAGGAACCGGATGTTGCCGCCGAACGCCTGGTGCTTCTGGCTGAACCACAGGTCGTTGCCGTTGTCGCGGACTCTCGCAAGGCGGTCGGATTCGATCAGCGGTGCCGTCGGGGATCAGGTGCGTCATCCCCTCGCGCTGACAGCGGCTCGCACGACACCCCGGCCAAACATCTCTCGATCCCCGAATCGCCCACCCCGGACGATCGGCACATCCTGGAATGAGCGGGTGGCGACGCGCCGGGCAGCCCGCGACTTGGAGGCAGTCATGGACACGGCAACATTCGAGGCGCTGAGGACCGCGGTGCGCGGCCCGGTGACCGGCCCGGGGGAGCCGGATTACGACGAGGCCCGCAAGATCTACAACGCCATGATCGACAAGCGGCCCGCGGCCATCGCGCAGTGCGCGGACGTGGCGGATGTGATGACGGCGGTCGGCTTCGGCCGGGAGCACGGCATCGAACTCGCGATCCGCGGCGGTGGCCACAGCGGCGGCGGGATGTGCCTGGTGGACGACGGGCTGACGATCGACCTCTCCGCGATGCGCGGGGTGCGGGTGGACCCGGAGGCCAGGACGGCCCAGGTGGCCGCGGGCAGTCAGCTGGGCGACCTCGACCACGCGGCCCACGCCTTCGGCCTCGCGACCCCGGCGGGGATCATGTCCACCACCGGCGTCGGCGGCCTCACCCTGGGCGGCGGCCACGGCCACCTGACGCGCAAGTACGGCCTGACGGTCGACAACCTGCTGGCGGCCGATGTCGTCCTCGCCGACGGCAGCTTCGTCACCGCCGACGAGAACCAGAACCAGGACCTGTTCTGGGCCCTACGCGGCGGCGGCGGCAACTTCGGCGTGGTGACCTCCTTCACCTTCCGGCTGCACCCCGTCGACACCGTCGGCCTCGCGGTGACGCTCTGGCCCATCGAGCAGGTGCCCTCGGTGCTCCGCTGGTACCGCGAGTTCCTCCCGCAGGCGCCCGACGACCTGAACGGCTTCTTCGCGGTGCTTGTCGTCCCGCCCGGCCCGCCGTTCCCGGAGGAGATCCACCACAAGAAGATGTGCGGCGTGGTCTGGTGCTGGACGGGCGACCTCGACCAGCTCGACGGCGGCGCCTTCGCCGCCGTCGCCGACGCGGGCTCGCCCGCCTTCCACTTCGCGGCCCCGATGCCCTACCCGATGCTGCAGACCATGTTCGACGAACTGATCCCGAAGGGCCTCCAGTGGTACTGGCGCGGCGACTTCTTCGACCGGATCCCGGACGAAGCCGTCGACATCCACGCCCGGTTCGGTGCCGCCATCCCGACCGAACTCTCGACCATGCACCTCTACCCGGTCGACGCCGCCGCGCACCGCGTCGGCAAGGACGAGACCGCCTGGAGCTACCGCGACGCTGTCTGGTCCGGCGTCTTCGGCGGCATCGACCCCGACCCCGCCAACGCGGGCATCATCAAGGACTGGTGCGTCAACTACTGGAACGCCCTCCACCCGCACTCGATGGGCGGCGCCTACGTGAACTTCATGATGGAAGAGGGGCAGGACCGCGTCCGGGCGACCTACCGCGACCACTACGACCGTCTGGCCGCCATCAAGGGCCGCTACGACCCCACCAACCTCTTCCACGCCAACCAGAACATCACCCCGGCCTGAGCCATCGCGGCGGCCCTTCGCTCAGGCGGGCGCGGTGGTGAACAGCCGGCCGTAACCGGTGATCTCGCGTGCCGCCGCACCGGCTCCGGCCAGGTGGAGGGCGTGCCAGAACAGGACCTGATGGACCCGAAGATGGCCGTCGTCGCCCACGACCGGGGCACGGTCGAGGTCGACGAGCGCCTCGCCCCGCGCAGCCCGGTCGGCGCGTGAGTGCGGTGGGCCGGCACCGGCGACCGCCCGCACCGCAGCTGCCGGAGGACGTCGACGCCCGGCTGCGCGCCATCGCCTGCGGGCGGCCCGTCGTGGAGGAAGGGGTCGTCACCTTCCCGGAGAGCACCACCCCGTACGCCTACCGGACCGTGCACCAGCCGGACGGCGGGACCGACCGGCACCTCGTCCGCCTCGATCCCCCGCCACCACCGCTGCAACCGCCACCATCGCTGCAGCCGCCCGACTGATCGTCCCCTGGAGGAATTGCCGTGCCCGGTCCCACCGTTCGCCTCGCCTGCCCACAGGACGCCGACGAACTACTGCGCCTGCGCGTCGCGGTCCTCGACGGCGCCCGGCTCACCGACGAGTGGCGCTCCACCTTCCGTGACGACATGCGCACCCGCCTGCCTGCAGCCGCCACCCCGCGGTGCCCGTCGCACGCGTCGCGCGGCGCCCCGGTGCGCCGGACGTTCCGGTGGCCAGCAGGTGGCATTCAGCTGGAGTACACGCTGTTTCAAGCTCGCGGGGCCAGAGTTCGGCCTCGTGCCTACCTCACACTCGCGCGTCGGCGTCGCCTCCGTGTGCGCCACGGCTTTGACGTTTTCAGGACTGGTCGTCACGGGGGTGCTCGCCGCGCAGCCCGCGGCTGCCGCGGACCCGGCCGGCTACCAGAACGTTCGGATCAACGAGGTCACCTCGTCCGACAACGACACGGTGGAGCTGTTCAACGCCGGCTCGACCGCGGTGAGCATCAGCGGCTGGAAGATGTCCGACGACAGCTTCGCGCCGCAGTCGTTCAGCCCGTCCTCCAGCACGATCCCGGCCGGTGGCTTCGTCACCTTCAACTCGCCCAAGGGGCTGGGTGATGCGGACAAGCTGGTGATCTACACCTCCGACGGCACGGTGGTCGACCGGGTCGAGTGGGCCACCAACGCGGCGAAGCCGGCGATGGCGCGCTGCGGCGGCGACGGCACCGGGGCGTGGGTGACCACGACCGCGGCGACCACGTTCGGCGCCCCGAACGCCTCGGGCTGTCCGTCGTCGGTGCCGGCGGCGAGCCGGGTGCGGATCAACGAGGTCACCTCGAACGGCGCGGACACCGTGGAGCTGTTCAACGGCGGGACGAGCGCGGTCAGCATCGGCTCGTGGAAGTACGTCGACAACGACATCACCCACGCCCCGGTCTCGATCGCGTCCTCCTCCCCGAGCGCGACCAGCATCCCCGCGGGCGGCTACGTCACCTTCAACTCCACCCTCGGGCTGGGCGACAACGACTCGGTCTTCCTCCTCGACGGCAGCGGCACCACCGTCGACTCGGTGACCTGGGCGATCGACGGCGCCAAGCCGTCGGACGAGCGCTGCGCCAACGGCACCGGCTGGTTCCAGACCTCCGTGACCGCGACGCTCGGCGGCGCCAACTCCTGCTCGGGCGGGGGCGGCGGCGGTCAGACCGGCCGTCTGCTGGGCGGCGGCGGCGCGCTCACCAGCGGCTGCGCCCCCGAGGCGCCCACCGGTACGGGGTCCACGCCGGCGGGCACCCTGGCGTGGCCGGGCGGTCTGGACGTCACCATCGCCGACAACGTGTGCGCGTTCACCACGTCCACCGGCCCCGAGGGCCGTGACCTGAGCGGTCTGGCGTTCGACCCGGCGAACCCGTCGGTGCTCTGGGCGGCCAAGAACAAGAGCTGGCTGTTCAAGCTGGTCAAGAGCAACGGCAAGTGGATCCCGGACCCGTCGTGGAGTGCGACCGGCAAGCAGCTCCGCTTCGCGGGCGGCTCCGGGGAGCCGGACTCCGAGGGTCTGACCGTCGGCGGCAACGGGCACATCTACGTGACCTCCGAGCGCGACAACAGCGACAACACCGTCCCCAAGGACACGATCATGGAGTTCGACCCGGCCGCGACCGGCTCGACGCTCACGCCGATCCACCAGTGGGACATGACCTCGCAGTTCCCGCAGCTCAACACCGGCAGCAAGGACGACGCCAACCTCGGCTTCGAGGGCGTCGGCTACGTCCCGGACAGCTGGCTCACCGCCAACGGCTGGGTCGACCCGCTCACCGGCGCGGCCTACAACCCGGCGAACTACCCGCTGCACGGGTCGGGCCTGTACTTCGCCGGACTGGAGTGGGACGGCACGCTGCACGTCTACGGCCTGAACTCCGACGGCACGTTCACCACCTTCGGCACGATCGCGACCGGCAAGTCCTCCGTGATGGACGTGACCTTCGACGCCGGCACCCAGCGCATCGTCGCGACCTGCGACAACACCTGCGGCGAGACGCACACCTTCCTGAAGGTCAACACCGCCGGCGCGATCGTCCCGGACGTGACCTACACGAACCCGCCCGTCATGCCGGTCGACAACCTGGAGGGCTTCGCCCTCGCCCCGACCTCCACCTGCGTCAACGGCTTCCGCGAGGCCGTCTGGAGCGACGACGGCATCTACGGCTTCGGCACCGGTAGCTCCTCCTACGGACACTCGGTCTACAGCGGCACCTTCCCCTGCTGATCCACCCTGCCCCGCGCCCTGGAGGCGGCTCCCACCCCGGAGCCGCCTCCAGCGTCCGTCCGGCTTCCGTCTGCGCGTCCGGACCACCGCGGCCATCATGGAACCGCAGCCGACGGACAGGAGGGACACGCGATGGAGCTGTTCCCACCGATGCCGCTCGCCGAGTGGCGGGACACGAAGGAGACGCTGCACCGCTTCGCGCAGGTGGTGGGCAAGATCCGCCTCGCGGCGAGCGTGCGGCGCAACCACTGGTGGAACGTCCCCTTCCACCTCACCGGGCGCGGGATCACCACGCGGCCCATGGGACAGGTCGACGGCAACCCGATCTTCACCATCGACTTCGACTTCGTCGACCACCGACTGGTCATCGCGACGGCGGACGGCAGGACGGAGTCCTTCCCGCTCCTCGGCCAGTCCGTCGCCTCGTTCTACCGGCAGACGCTGGAGACGCTGGCGGCCTTGGACATCCGGGTGGAGATCCGGGCGCCCCGGCCCTACCGGTTGCCCGACGCCGACCGCCCGTTCGCCGAGGACTTCGAGCACGCCGCCTACGACCCCGTCCGGGCGAACCGCTCCTGGCAGGTGCTCGGCCAGGTGGGGCTGGTCCTGGAGGAGTTCGCGGCACGCTTCTCGGGAAAGGTCAGCCCCGTCCACCTGTTCTGGCACTCGTTCGACATCGCCCACACCCGGTTCTCCGACCACGCCCTCGACCAGCCCTCGCACATGGACCCGGTGACCCGCGAGGCGTACTCCCGGGAGCTGATCAGCTTCGGGTTCTGGTTCGGGGACGACAACCTGGGCGATCCGGCCTTCTACTCCTACACGACTCCCGCGCCCGCGCATCTGGCCGAGGACCCGCTCGCACCCGCATCCGCCCGGTGGACCGAGCTCAACGGCAGCCCGCTGGCGGTCCTGAGCTACGACGCGGCCCGCGCCGAGGCCGATCCGAGAGCGACCGTACTCGCCTTCTACGAGAGCGCCTACCAGGCCGGGGCCGGCCGTTCCGGCTGGGACGTCGGCGGTCTCGCATGCCCCGGTGGGATCACGGACCCGCGTCTGCCGGTCCCGCCGCTCTGAGCGTCTCAGTGCAGGTGCGCCTGCCAGTCGGCCGGAACCCGGCCCCGCGGGCCGGGCGTCGGCTGCGAGGCCGGGTGCGCGACGGGCGCCGCCAGCTCCGGCCCCTCGTAGTACTGCTCGGTCTCGATGTTCCACAGCCACGCCTCGCCCGGCTCGAAGCTGGCCAGGAACGGGTGCCCCGCCTCCCGGGCATGCCTCGTGCCGTGTTGCGAGGGTGAGGAGTCACAGCATCCGATGTGCCCGCACTCGGCGCATCGCCGCAGGTGGAGCCACCACCCCGGACCGTCCCCCGCCAGACACTCCACACACCCGTCCCCGCTCGGCCGCGCGGCGGGATCGATCCCGCGGATCGTGCTGTCAGTCATCGGACACGCCTCCCGGTGAGGGCTCGGCCGGGCGCCGGTTCGGAACGCCGCCGCCGGAGCCGAAGCCCATCGGCCGTCTCTCCGAATCCCAACCACCCGGCCCGCCCGGAGATTCCGCGACGGGCAGGGACCGGCGGTGGCCTGGGAGGCCTTGAAGGCGGCGACCGGCTGTGCGTGACTGGAGGGAGCAACAGTGGTCTGGCCGACATCGAGGTGCCCGGATGGGATTCATCGGCACGGTGGGGCTGGTGCTCCACCCCGAGCGCACCTGCGCGCCCACCGTGGAAGCCGTGGTCCGCTGGAGCCGGGCCCGGGGGACGAAGGTCCTCGGGCTGGCGGCGGAGGTGGGCCGGATCGGCTGCGAGGCCATCCCGGTCGGGGCCGAGGAGATGGCCGCTACGGCCGACCTGCTGATCAGTCTCGGCGGGGACGGCACCATGCTGCGCGCCATGCGCCTCGCGACCGGGGGCCACGCACCGGTCCTGGGCGTCAACGTCGGACGCCTGGGCTTCCTCGCCGAGGTCGACATACCGGAACTGCCCGCCGCACTGGACGCCGTCGACGCCCACCGTTTCACCGTGGAGAACCGCTCCGGCGTCCACGCCCGCTTCGGGGCCACCCAGGAGACGGCCCTCAACGACGTCGTGCTCCTGCGCAGCCCGGGACACAAGTCCGCGGCGGTCGCCGTACGGGTCCAGGGCGAGCCCTTCGTCGCCTACACCGCCGACGCGGTCGTCGTCGCCACGCCGACCGGCTCCACCGCGTACAGCTTCTCCGCCGGCGGCCCGATCGTCTCCCCCAACGCCGAGGGGCTGCTGATCACCCCCGTGGCACCGCACTCGGCGTTCAACCGCTCCGTGTTCCTCTCCAGCGGCGAGCGGCTCGATCTGGAGGTCCTGCCGCACAGCGGCGACCTCGCCGTCGAGGCCGACGGCCTCCTGGTCGGCCGCGTCTCACCGGGCGACGACGTCGAGGTGACCATGCTGCCCGCCGCCGCACGCGTCGTCCGGCTCGGCCACACCACCTTCTACCAGCGGGCCCAGCGCAAACTCCGGCTCACCGGCTCCGCGGAACACGGCTGAGCCGCCACCGCGGCGGAGCGGGCTGAACCGCTGCCCTCGGAACCCGCTGCCCTCTCAACCGCTGCCCGGGGAGGTCAGGCCGGGTGTGGCTAGGATCGTGCCACCGCCCGCCCAACCCGGAGGTCACGCCTCATGGCCGACACGGCTCCTCATCGTCTCTTCTCCTACGGCACGCTGCAGTTGGAGCAGGTGCAGCTCAGCAGCTTCGGCCGGTTGCTGGGCGGGCAGCCGGACGCACTGCCCGGGTACCGGCTGACCATGATCGAGATCACGGACCCGGACGTCATCGCCACCAGCGGCACCGATCGCCATCCCCTGGTCCTGGCGTCGAGCCAGGCCGGTGACGCCGTCGACGGCACGGTCTTCGCGATCACCGACGAGGAACTCGCCGCAGCGGACGCCTACGAGGTGGACGACTACGCCCGCCACGAGGTGGTGCTCGCCTCCGGCACCAAGGCCTGGGTCTACCTCTCCGCCGCCCACGACCCCGCCCGCGACCCTGCCGACGCCTGACGCCGCGGGTGAAGGCCTGGGGGAGGTCGCCGAGCTGCTCGCCGGTCGGGCCGATCTTCGGGTGGTGAGCGCGTCGAGGGTGGAGGGCCACTCGGCCGGTGTCCGTCGGTGACCTCGACCGGACGGGGCCGCCGCGAGGGCGTCCGGTCGTGTCGGCCCGGGTCCGGGCGGCGGTGTTGCGTACGGTCGACGGCGTCGCCACCCGGACAGCGGTCGAGGTGGACCGTCCGGATCCCCGTCGAAGGAGACCGCAGCCGTGCAACGCAAGTGGTGGACGCTCATCGCCGTCTCGGTCGCGACCTTCATGCTGCTGCTCGACATCACGGTGGTCAACGTCGCCCTGCCCTCCATCCGCAAGGACCTGGGCGCGAGCTTCACCGACCTGCAGTGGGTGTTCGACGCCTATGCGCTCTCGCTCGCCGCCCTGGTGCTGACGGCCGGTTCGCTGGCCGACCGGCTGGGCCGGCGGCGGGCGTTCGCCGCCGGGCTGGTGATCTTCTCCGGCGCCTCGCTGCTCTGCGCCCTGGCGCCGAACCCGGTGTTCCTCAACGTCTCCCGTGCGGTGCAGGGGGTCGGCGGCGCGGTGATGTTCGCGGTCTCGCTGGCCCTGGTCGCGCAGGAGTTCCCGCCCGGTCGCGAGCGCGGCACGGCGATGGGCGTCTACGGGGCGACGATCGGGGTGGCCGTCGCGGTCGGGCCGCTGGTGGGCGGGGCGCTCACCAGCTCGCTCGGCTGGGAGTGGATCTTCTACCTCAACGTGCCGATCGGAGCCGCGGCGCTCGTCGTCACCTTCCTCAAGCTGGCGGAGAGCCGGGACCCGAACGCCACCCGGATCGACTGGGCCGGGGTCGCGGCCTTCAGCAGCGGCCTGTTCCTGCTCGTCCTCGCGCTGGTGCGGGGCAACGCCGAGGGCTGGGGCAGCGCGCTGATCGTGGGGCTGTTCGCCGGCGCGGCCGTCCTGCTCGCGGTCTTCGTGCTGATCGAACGCCGCGTCCCCGAGCCGATGCTGCCGCTCGGGCTGTTCCGGCGGCAGGCCTTCACCGGGGTGCAGCTGGCCGCGTTCGCCGTCTCCAGCTCGCTGTTCGCCCTCTTCCTCTACCTGACGCTGTACCTGCAGAACTACCTCGGGCTGTCCCCGTTCGCGGCCGGTGTGCGCTACCTGCCGATCACCCTGCTGAGCTTCGTCGTGGCACCGGTGGCCGGGATCATGCTCTCCCGGGTGCCGGCCCGGCTGATGCTCTGCGTCGGTCTCGTCGCGGTCGGCGCGGGCATGCTGCTGATGGGCGACGTCCAGCCCGACGACACCTGGACCGGACTGCTGGCCGGGTTCCTGGTCGGCGGCGCGGGCGTCGGCCTGATCAACCCGGTGATCGCCGATGTCGCGGTGAGCGTGGTGCCGAAGGAGAAGAGCGGCATGGCGGCCGGGATCAACGACACCTTCCGACAGGTCGGCATCGCGGTGGGCATCGCCGTCTGGGGGGCGATCTTCGTCGGCCGGGGCTCCCACAAGGTCCGCGAGCTGGCGGCGGGCACGCCGCTCGCGGAGGGCGCCCGTCCCCGCGAGCTGATCGAGGCCGCTTCCTCCGGCAGCCTGCCGCAGGCGCTGGAGGCGATCCCCGAGCCGGCCCGGGCGGCGGCCTCGGCGGCCGCCCGGGCCGGGTTCCTCGACGGGCTCAACCTCGTGCTGCTGCTCGGCGGACTGGTCAGCCTCATCGGTGCGGCCCTCGCGCTCTGGCTGGTCCGGGAGGACCAGATCGACCGTCAGGAGGACGCGCCCCCGCTCCCGGGCCGTCACCCAGGCCCGAGCTGACTTCAAGCCGAGGCCCGCAGCATCTGCCCCGGTGGGGGGACGTTCCCGGCTCTTCGGGAGGACCTGGTGCCGCTGCCCACCGGCGAGCGCCGCCACTGCTGACCACCGAGAGCCCGAGGGCCACCGTCGTCAACCGGCCGACGTGCCGGTGAGGGCCGTGCCCGCGGCGGTGCGGAGGTGGACGGCGGTGCGGCCGGTGCGCCGGGTGGCGACGAGGCCCGCGGCACGGAGGGCGCCGAGGTGTTGGGAGACGGCGCTGGGGGTGACACCGAGACGGGTGGCGAGGTCGGGGTCGGCGATCCTGGGCAGCAGCTCGACCGGTTCGGGCAGGCTCCCGGCTCGGGCGCCCGGGGCGGCTGCGCACTCCGCCGCGACGTACGCCGGATCCGTCGCGCGCAGGCCCGCCAGCTCGGTCGCGAAGGAGGGCAGCCGCTCGTCGGGCACCGGGAACAGGAAGGAGGGCAGACAGCCTTCCAACAGGGCGTGCAGCAGCGGAAGTTCGGTATCCCGCGCGAGGACGGGCCGCGCCCGCCGCACCCAGGGCCGGTGCACGCCGTGCGCGCCGATGCCGAGTGCCGCCCGCAGTGCGAGCACCGTCTCGGCCAGCGGCGACACCGCGAACCGGACCCGGGCCACCTCGGCCGCGGACAGCCCGATCTCCACCGCCACGTACGCCCCCAGCTGATCATGTAGCGACCACGACCGCGACCTCCGCCGCACCCTCGTCCGCCACCTCCGCACCGGCCACGGCACCCCCGCCGACCGCCGCCCCTGGTGACCACCCCTCCGCATCAGCCGTACAGCGCCACCCTCGGCTGCACCGTCCCCGGCGATGCCGTCAGCACGGTGAGCCGGTAGTACTGGGTGAGCGTGTGGTGGCTGTGCAGGACCAGCTTCGCCGAGGTGAGGCTGGTGAACAGGGTGCCGGTCTGGCTGCCCAGCGCCACGGTCCGCCAGTGGCCGCCGGTCAGGACCTCGAGCTTGACGTTCTCCGGCGTGAGGAAGGGCCCCTGGTCCGGTGACTCGATCAGGATCTGCGGGGCGATGGTCTGGTCCGCCGCCGTGGGGTTGCGGTAGGTGACCGTGATCCGGTGCGCCGCGTGGTCGGTCGGCAGCGGGCTGCTGGGCAGGTCGACGAAGGCGACCGGCACGGCGGCCGCCACCGCCTGCGAGGCGGAGGCCACCGTGGCGACCGCCTCCGAGGGCAGCGTGAACGCGGCGGCCGGCAGCACGGCGAGGGCGGTCAGGGCCAGAGCCCGCCGGAGGTACTTCCTGGTCGGCATGGCGCCTCCTTCGGTCGTCGTCGGCTCCCCGGGGGTCCACCGGTCGCCGGACCGTACCCGTCCACCCTGCACTCCGACGGCGCAACGCGCATCCGCGCGCCGGGCCTGGTGGCGGAGGTGGAGCGGGAGGTCCGGATCGACCCGGACCGGCCCCGGCGGCCCCGTCGTCCCCGTCGGCCGCGGTGGCAGGGCGGGAGCGTCGGGGAGACCCTGGAGGAGCAGTGGACTGCCCGCGCCGAGCCGAGGAGGTCGCCTCGTGAGGTTCATCCAGATCATCGAGTACCGGACGAGTCGCATCGACGAGTTCAACGCCCTGCTCGACAGCTGGGTCGAGAAGAACGCGGGAAACCGTCTGGCGTCGCGGGCCCTGCAGACCCGTGACCGCGACGGCGAGAACGTGTACCTCAACATCGTGGAGTTCCCCTCCTACGAGGAGGCGATGGCGAACTCCGACCGCCCGGAGACCGCCGAGTTCGCCGCCCAGGCCGCGGCACTGTGCGACGGCCCGCCGACCTTCCGCAACCTCGACCTGCTGGACGAACGGACCTTCCAGGACTGAGGTCTCCCCTGATCCGCACCCTACGGTAGATTCGCTCCCCACCACCGACCGAGGGAGCACCCGTGCCCGATCGGCCCAGCCTGCTGTACGTGACCGACCTGGCTTACCGGGCCCGCGGACGCCGCTACGGCGACGAGGACGTCTTCCTCACCTCCCGGCTGCGGAAGTGGTTCGACCTGGCCCTGTGCCACCCGCTCGACGCCCGCGCCCTGATGGAGCGCTTCGACGCGGTCGTGGTACGCAACAGCGGACCGGTGCTGCACTACCGGGAGGAGTACGCCCGTTTCCGCGCCCGGGCGCTGGCCGCCGGCGTCCGGGTCTACAACCCGCTGACCGGCCGGGGGGACATGGCCGGGAAGCGCTACCTGCTCGACCTGACCGAGGCCGACTACCCGGTCATCCCCACCGTCGACCGTCCGCAGGACCTCGACCGGCTGCCCGCCGCCGACCGCTACGCGGTGAAGCCCCGGGAGGGCGCCGACAGCATCGGCCTGCGCTTCCTCACCCGCGCCGAGCTGGACGGCCCGGACGGTCCCGAGTGGGGCGAGGTGCTGGTCCAGCCGCAGATCGACTTCCGGTACGAGGTCTCGTTCTACTTCGTCGACGACACCTTCCAGTACGCCCTCCACGCACCCGACCCGGCCAAGCGCTGGGTGCTGGAGCCGTACGCACCGAGCGCGGCCGACCTCGAGTTCGCGCGGCGCTTCGTCGCCTGGAACACGCTCGACCAGGGGATCCAGCGGGTGGACGCCTGCCGGGCGCCGGACGGGCGCCTGCTCCTGGTCGAGCTGGAGGACCTCAACCCCTACCTGTCCCTCGACCTGCTCCCCGCGGAGACCCGGGAGCGCTTCGTCCGAGCCATGGCGGACTCCCTGCGCCGCTTCCTGAACTGACCCGGGGCCGTACCGCCCGCCCGGGTCCCACTACCGGGGGACGCCCCCGATGAAGTCCTTCAGGGCGTCCATCCGGGTCCGCCGGCCGGGCGGGTAGCGCCGCAGCGCGCGCTCGGCCCGGCGCGAGCCCGGCGGGTAGCGCCAGCGGGCCCACGGCGATTCGGGCTTGGCCAGCCGCAGGCTGGCGACCATCGAGACCAGGGGCACCAGCAGCCCGATCACCCCGAGCGCCGTCTTGCCCTTGAGGATCGCTCCGACGGAGAACAGCAGGTCGATGAGCAGCACCACGGCCAAGGTCACGTGGGCGGAGGTGCCCCGGCCGGTGTCGGCGAACGGGTTGACCCCGGCGACCAGCAGCAGGCCGACCGCCACCGCCAGGAACGCCGCGTCGACGGACTTGCGACCCTCGCGCGCCCAGTAGACGTCCTCCAGGTGCAGCCACAGCGCGTACTCGTCGAGGGTGAGCGCGGCGCCGGCTCCGAAGAGCGCGGCCAGGATCTGCGCACCCGGCGTGTCCGGGCGGTAGGCGAACTCCATCGCGCCGGCCACCAGCATCGCGAGGATGCCGTACACCTGGTGGTGCACGTGGGTGCCGCCGACCTCGACGTTGCGGAAGGGCCCGCGCCCGGCCCGGATCAGCCGGGTGATCACGCGGGTGCCCACGAAGGTGAGCACGAACGCGCCGACCATCCACAGGCCGATGCCGTGGTTGGGCGCGGTCACGACCACTTCCACCTCGGAGTCCGCGGAGCGCACGGTCGGTCCTCCCCTGCTCTTCGTGTCGGGATCAGGCGGAAGGGGCCCGCAGGGCGGGCCCCTTCCGGCTCATGTCGGTGTCACAGGGCGCTGGTGATCTGGGTGGTGGTGGGCGTCGGGTTGTTCCAGCCCCACGACGCGAGCTTGGTCGGATCGGTGGTCGAGCCGGTGACGATCTGGTTCCCGCCGGTCAGGAAGGTGGCGTAGAGCGTGCCGTTGCGGCCGAAGTCGATCGTCTGGTCGTTCGGCCCGCCCGCGGTGTTCGCCACGCCCGGGGGCGGCGGGATGGTCGCCTCGTCGTTCCAGGTGATCTCGCCGTCGGCGGAGTAGAGCAGGTCGGCGTTGTTGTTCCACGGGAACGTGAAACGGGTGATCGCGATCTGCTTGGGGTCGGTCGGGTTCACCGCGATCGAGGCTTCCCCGAACGTGGTGGCGCCGACCGCCGCGTCCACGTCGACGACGTACACGCCCGGCGCCCTGACGGCCGGCCGCACCCTCCTCGGACTCGTCGGTTCGGTCCGCGGCGAACGGTCCGGCGGCTGGTCGCTGCCGCCCTGGACCACGGGTGCCGGTGTCGACGGGCTCCCGGCCGCCACGCGTGCGCCGACACCAGGGCCGGACCGGCGGCCAGGGAGAGCGCCAGTACCGCGGTGAGCGGCCGTCCGAAGGCGACCGGGCGCGGTCGAGGTCTTGCGGGTTCCACCGATGGCTCCTTCCGGACGGACACGAGTGGTCACAGTGTCCGGAGCACTGAACCCGAACAGCCGCAGGGCGCGTGCGCCCTACACTCGTTCGCCCGCCGAATCACCCCCTTCGGCCGAGCGGCGCACGCCTGGGGCCATGCCCGGGACACGCCACCGCCCCGGGAGCCGGGCTCCCGGGGCGGCACGGCCAGGCATGCCTGGCATGCCTGGCGCAGCGTCAGCAGATCCGCGGCAGCTGCTCCCCCATCGGCAGGTCCACCACCCGGGTGCCGCCGAAGCCGGTCCGGGCGACGACCATGCCGGGGTGGTCCGCGACGCACTCGCCGATCACCACCGCCTCCGCGCCGAGCGGGTGGGCGCGCATGGCGGCGAGGACCGCGTCCGCCTCCCGCCGCGGCACGAAGGCGACGAGCTTGCCCTCGTTGGCGACGTACATCGGGTCCAGCCCCAGCAGGGCGCAGGCATTGGCCACGGCCTCGGGTACGGGGACGGCCCGCTCGCTCAGCGTCACGCCCACCCCGGCGGCGGCCGCGATCTCGTTGAGGGCTGCCGCCAGCCCGCCCCGGGTGGGGTCGCGCAGCACGTGCAGGTCAGGGGTGACCGCCAGCATCGCCTCGACCAGGCCGCCGAGCGCCGCGCAGTCGCTGCGCACCTCGACCCCGAACTCCAGTCCCTCCCGGACGCTCATGATCGCGATGCCGTGCAGCCCGATCGGCCCGCTGACGATCACCACGTCGCCGGGGGCGGCCCGCTGCGGCCGGATGTCGACCCCCGGGGCCACCAGCCCGATGCCGGCGGTGTTCAGGTAGACGCCGTCCCCGTGCCCGGCCTCGACCACCTTGGTGTCCCCGGTGGCCACCTCGACCCCGGCGGTGCGGGCGGCGGCGCCGAGCGCCCTGGCCACCCGGTCGACCACGGCCATCTCCACCCCCTCCTCCAGGATGAACCCGCAGGAGAGGTACGCCGCCTTGGCCCCGCTCATCGCGAGGTCGTTGACGGTGCCGTTGACGGCGAGGTCGCCGATGCTGCCGCCCGGGAAGAACAGCGGCCGCACCACGTAGGAGTCGGTGGAGAAGGCGAGCCTGGCCCCGCCGAGTTGCACCACGGCGGAGTCGCCGAGCCCGGCGAGGACCGGTCCGCCGAAGGCCGGCGCGAAGAGGTTCTCCACCAGTTCGGCGGACATCGCCCCGCCGCCGCCGTGCCCCATCACCACCCGGGGGTGGTCGCGCAGCGGCAGCGGGCAGCTCCAACCGGAGAAGTCGGGCGCTGCGGTGAGGATCTCGGTGTCAGCCAACGGGGCTCACCTCTTCCGTGACGACCGGCGTCGGCGTGCTCAGCCGCCGGTAGAGGTAGTACGCGGCGCAGGCGCCCTCGCTGGAGACCATGGTGGCGCCGAGCGGGGTGCGCGGGGTGCAGACCGTGCCGAAGGCCTCGCACTGGTGGGGCTTCAGCAGGCCCTGCAGCACCTCGCCGCTGCGGCAGGCGGCGGGCTCGCGGGTGGTGATCCCGGCGACGTCGAAGCGGTGTTCGGCGTCGTGGTCGCGGTAGCGCGGCGAGAGCCGCCAGCCGCTCTGCGGGATCACGCCGATGCCCCGCCAGGCGCGGTCGGCGACCTCGAAGACGTCCTCCAGCATGGCGCGCGCGGCAGGGTTGCCCTCCGGCCGTACGGCCCGCGGGTACGCGTTGTCGACGGTGTGTTCCCCCCGCTCCAACTGCCGTACGGTGCGCCGGATCCCCTCCAGGATGTCGAGCGGCTCGAAGCCGGTGACCACGATCGGCACCCGGTGGCGATCGGCGAGCGCCGGGTACTCCTCGGTGCCCATCACGCTGCACACGTGCCCGGCGGCGAGGAAGCCCTGGACGCGGCAGTCCGGCGACTCCATGATCGCGTCGATCGCCGGGGGCACCCGGACGTGCGAGACCAGCATGCTGAAGTTGCGCAGGCCCTGCTCGCGGGCCAGGTGGACGGCCATCGCGTTCGGCGGCGCGGTGGTCTCGAAGCCGATGCCGAAGAAGACCACCTCGCGGTCCGGGTTCTCCCGTGCGATCCGCAGCGCGTCGAGCGGCGAGTAGACCACCCGGACGTCGCCGCCCTCGCCGCGGACCCGGAACAGGTCGCGGTCGGTGCCGGGCACCCGCAGCATGTCCCCGAAGGAGCAGAAGACCACCTCCGGCCGGGCGGCGATCGCCAGCGCGCGGTCGATCACCTCCAGCGGGGTGACGCACACCGGGCAGCCCGGGCCGTGGATCAACTCGACCTCGTCCGGCAGGAGTTGGTCGATGGCGTGCCGGATGATGCTGTGCGTCTGACCGCCGCAGACCTCCATCAGCGCCCACGGCCGGGTGACCGTCGCCCTGATGTCCGCGAGCAGGCCCTCCGCCAGCTCCGGGTTCCGGAACTCCTCCAGGTACTTCATCGTCCGCCCTCCTCGACCTCTCGTGCCGGGTCCGACTTCCCCGCCGTCCCCATGGCCCCCGCCGCCTCCCAGGGGTCTCCGAACTCCTCCTGCAGCAGCCCGAGTTCCTCGAACAGGGCGAGGGTGCGCCGCGCCGACTCCTCGTCCAGCCGTTGCAGCGCGAAGCCCACGTGGACGATGGCGTAGTCGCCCACCTCCAGGTCGGGCAGGTACTCCAGGCACACGTCCTTGACCACTCCGCCGAAGTCCATGACCGCCATCCGGGTCCCGTCGCGTTCCCCGATCTCCGTCACCCTGCCGGGCACCGCCAGGCACATCCGCTCTCACTCCTCCCGGGCGGCCGCCGACCGGGCGGCCACCATCAGCTGGCCGAGCGCCAGCCCTCCGTCGTTGGGCGGCACCCGGCGGTGCCGCAGCACGGTGAACCCGTCCGCCCCGAGGCCGCTCGCGCAGGCCGAGGAGAGCAGGGCGTTGGCGAAGACTCCGCCGCTGAGCGCCACCGTCGTCGTGCCGTACCGCTCCCGGACGGCCGCGCAGACCCGCCGGACCAGGCCGGCGACCGCGGCGTGGAAGCGCGCGGCGACCAGCCCGACGGGCGCTCCCGCGGTCACGTCCGCCACCACCGCGGCCAGCACCGGCGCCGGGTCGGCGATCCAGCCGCCGTCCCGGGTGGGCAGCCCGAACCGGTAGCCCTCCGCCGGGCCGAACCCGGCCGCTGCCGCCTCCAGTTCGATCGCCGCCTGGGCCTCGTACCCGGCCCGCTGGCAGATCCCGGCGAGCGAGGAGACCGCGTCGAAGAGCCGGCCCATGCCGGAGCTCGGCACGCAGTTCAGCCCGCGCTCCAACTGCCGCTCCAGCAGCCGCAGTTCCTCCGCCGAGCAGGCGGCGACCGGCGGTAGCCCGGGCGTCCAGGGCAGTCCGGCGGCGCGCAGGTGCGCCAGCGCCGTCCGGTACGGGCGCTCCACCGCCGCGTCCCCGCCGGGCAGCGGTACGGAGGCGAGGTGGGCGAGTCGGCGGAACCCGTCGTAGTCGGCGAGCAGCACCTCGCCGCCCCAGATCGCGCCGTCCTCACCGTAGCCGGTGCCGTCGAAGGCCAGGCCGAGCACCGGACGGCTGCCGTCGAGGCCGTGCTCGGCCATCACGGCGGCGATGTGCGCGTGGTGGTGCTGCACCTGCCGCACCGGGCGGCCGGCGGCGGTCCGCTGGGCGTGCCGGACCGAGCGGTAGCCGGGGTGCCGGTCGGTGACCAGCAGTTCCGGCCGCACCCCGCTGACCGTGCCGAGCTGCTCGACCGCGCGGTCGAAGGCGCGCAGCGTGGCCAGGTCGTCCATGTCCCCGATGTGGCCGGAGAGCCAGGCGTAGCCGTCCCGGGCCAGCGCGAAGGTGTTCTTCAGGTCTCCCCCGACCGCGAGCACCGGGCGGACGGGCACCGGCAGCGGGAGCGGCAGCGGCGCGTACCCGCGCGAGCGGCGCAGCGGCAGCTGCTCGCCGTCCACCACCCGCACCACCGAGTCCTCGCAGGGCACGTGGATCGGCCGGTCGTGGGTGAGCCAGCCGTCGACCAGCGGGGCGAGCCGGTCCAGTGCCTCCCGGTCGTCGGTGACGATCGGCTCGCCGGAGAGGTTGGCACTGGTCATCACCAGCAGGTCCGGCCCGGGCGCGGCGAGCAGCAGGTGGTGCAGCGGGGTGTACGGCAGCATCACCCCGAGGTCGGGGCTGCGCGGGGCGACCGCCTCGAACCCCGGCGGCGGGGCGCCGGGGCGGCGCAGCAGGACGATCGGCCGGACCGGACCGGTGAGCAGTTCCCGCTCGACCGGGCCGAGCGGCAGCAGGCCCTCCACGGTGGCGAGGTCCCGGGCCATCAGGGCGAAGGGCTTGTCGCCGCGCCGCTTGCGCCGGCGCAGCAGGGCGACGGCTTCGGCGTCGCGCGCGTCGCAGGCCAGGTGGTAGCCGCCGATGCCCTTGACGGCGAGGACCGCCCCGGCGGCCAGCAGTCGGCGGGCTCCGCTGAGGGCGTCCTCCCCGGCGAGGTCGGCGCGCCCGGGCACGGTCAGCGCGAGCCGCGGCCCGCAGGCGTGGCAGGCGACGGGCTGCGCGTGGAAGCGCCGGTCGGCCGGGTCGGTGTACTCCCGGGAGCAGTCCGCGCACATCGGGAAGCCGGCCATGGTGGTGTTGGCGCGGTCGTACGGCAGGCCGGTGACGATGGTGTGCCGGGGGCCGCAGTTGGTGCAGCTGATGAAGGGGTGCCGGTGGCGGCGGTCGGCCGGGTCGGCGAGTTCGGCGAGGCAGTCGGCGCAGACGGCGACGTCGGGCGGGATCAGGGTGGCCCGGGGTCCGTCGGTCCGCGACGGGGTGATGGCGAAGCCGGTCGCCCCGGTGGCGGTGAGCGGCGTGTGGTCGACGGAGGCCACGTGCGCCAGCGGCGGCGCGTCCCCGGCCACCCGTCGGCAGAACTCCTCGACCGCCGCCCGGCTGCCCTCGACCTCGGCCAGCACGCCCTCGCCGGTGTTGGTGACGCTGCCGGCCAGTCCGAGTTCACCGGCCAGGGTGAAGACGAAGGGCCGGAAGCCGACCCCTTGGACGAGGCCGCGGACGGCGACCCGCCGCCGCTCGCGGTCGAGCTCCGGGTGACCGGCCGTCACGGGGCCTCCCCGACCACCGCGTGCCCGTGCCCGTGCCCGTGCCCGTGTCCGTGCCCGTGCCCGTGCTCGTGCCCGTGCTCGTGTCCGTGCCCGTGGGGCGCGGCAGCCATCACCGGCCGGTGCGGCTCGGCACCGCCCAGGACGGCCGACGCCCGCTCCAGCAGCGCCCCGACGCCCTCACCGGTGCGGGCGGAGGTGTGCACCACCTCCACCCCCGGGTTGACCCGCCGGACGTTCGCCGTGAACGCGGCCTCGTCGAACTCGGCCGCCGCGGCGAGGTCGGTCTTGGTCACCAGCACCAGGTTGGCCAGCCCGAACGCGGTCGGGTACTTCAGCGGCTTGTCCTCGCCCTCGGTCACCGAGGCCAACACCACCCGCAGCGACTCCCCGAGGTCGTACGAGGCGGGGCAGACCAGGTTGCCGACGTTCTCCACGAACAGCAGCCGGCAGTCCTGCGGCAGCCAGCCGTCCAGGTGCCCGGCGAGCATCCGCGCCTCCAGGTGGCAGAGCCCGTCGGTGAGGACCTGCTTGACCGGCACGCCGGAACGGGCCAGCCGCAGCGCGTCGTTCTCGGTGGCGAGGTCGGCGGTCAGCGCGGCGACCGGCACCCCGCGCCGCCGGGCCAGCCCCAACTCGGCTTCCAGCAGGGCGGTCTTGCCGCTGCCCGGGCTGGAGAGCAGGTTCACCGCGACCGTGCCCCGGGCGGCCAGTGCGGCCCGCAGCTCGCGGGCGCTGTCGTCGTTGCGGGCGAGGACCGCCTGGCGGAGGTCGACCGTGCGGCACATCGGCATCAGCCTTTCTGTTCGACCGGGACGTCCGGGCGCTCGGCCCACTCGACGTCGAGGATCTGGAGCTCGCGTCCGGACAGCAGCTCGACGCCGCCGCCGGTGCAGCTCGGGCAGCCGAGGTCCGGCGGCATGCCGACGGCCCACTCGGTGTCACAGGGCACGCAGCGGGCCCGCGCCTCGACCGGCTCGGTGTGCAGCACCGCGCCCTCCACCAGCGTTCCGGCGCAGACCAGTTCGAAGCAGAAGTCGAGCGCCTGCGGGACGACGCCCGCCAAGTCGCCCACCTGCAGCCGCACCCGCGCCACCCCGGGGGCCCCGTGTTCGCGCGCGGCCGCGTCCACCTGCTCGACGACGGCGGCGGCGATCGACATCTCGTGCATGGGTCCCTTCCCACGGCGGGCGGCAACGGGCCGGGCTCCGGCGGGCGACGGGTCGGGCTTCGGCGTCGACGGGCCGGGCTTCGGAGACGCGCCCCATTACAAGGCGCGACGGCGGCGACGGCTCGAAGCCGCGCCGCCACCGCGCCCGGGGCTGCGCCGTTCGCAGCAATGCGCCGCTCACATGCGCGAGATCCGCAGGTACCGCTTGATGTCCGGCAGGCTCTGCCAGACCAGGGCGCCGATCCCGGCCAGCAGGGCCGCGCAGAACAGTTTCCTCAGCATGGTGTCGTCTCCTTCTCCGGCTGCGTGGCCTCGTCCACGACCCGCAGGACCACTCGGACCGCCTCCTCGACGGCGGCGGCGACGGGGGCGCTCAGTCCGATGCCCTCCTCCAGGGAGGCCGGCTCGCAGCCGACCACCAGCACTCGCCCGGGCGGTTCGCCGCCGGTGCCGGCGGCGAGCGTGGCGAGCAGTGCGAGCACGGCGTCCGGCCCCATCCGGTGCCCGTCCAGCAGCGGCTCCGCCGACGAGTCGGCGGCCGCCTCGATCAGGTACACCGTGCCGGGCGCCCCGCCGCGGCGGGTGGCGTCCACCAGGACGGCGGTCCGGTAGCCGTCGAGCAGCCGGTACGCGAGGTCCACCCCGCGCACGCCGACGTCGACCACCTCCACGCCGTCCGGCAGCGGGTGCGCGGACAGCCGCCGGACGGTCTCCACGCCGAACCCGTCGTCGCCGAGGAAGATGTTGCCCACCCCGGCGACCAGCACCCCGCTCCCGCTCACGACTCCTCCAGCGGGGTGACCTCGTCGGGCTGGAAGTAGCGGAACCGGCCCTGGGCCCGCCAGAGGTCGGCGCCCGGGTCGTCCTCCACCGTGACGGCCAGGTGCACCGAGCCGTCGACGTCGTGCAGCACAGCCTCCACCACGCCGGTGCGCCCGTCCAGGAAGAGGTCCTGGGCGTCGGTGCGCCGCCGCCCGGGCCGCAGCAGGACCCGGCTCCCGGCGCCGACCGACCGGCCGTCGACCAGGACCCGGTCCCGCTCGGGGTCGACCCCCGGGTCGCCGCCCGGGTCCCACCAGGGCTGCTGCCCGTCGTCGGCGCCCCCGGTGAGCTCGCGCAGCCCGCGGATGGCGCCGTGCAGGCGCTCCAGCACCTCGGGCGGCATGGAGTCCGCGAGGTCGATCACGGCCGCGGCCCGTTCGTCGGTGCCCCGGGCCTCCCGCTTCTCCTCCTCGGTCAGGGCGGCCGTCCGCAGCGCGAGGATCTCGTCGATCTCGGTGGCGTCGTACAGCGTGCCGAGGCTCTCCGGGGCCACCTTCGGGTGGTCCTCCAGGATGATCGGCGAGGACAGCACCACCCGGGACTCGCCCTCCGGCCCGGCCAGTACGGGCCAGGTGTGCCGGTTGCGGCACCGGTCGACGGCCGCACGGGCCCACTCGGGCGGATCGGTGGCCGACACGAACCGGCCGTGCTCCAGCCCGATCAGCAGGTGCGCGGAGACCAGGGAGCGGGGCAGCGCCTCCTCCCGGCTCGCCCGCCGGGGCGGCACCCAGGTGGAGACGTTCTCCACCACCGCCGTCAGGCGCTGCGCCCGGAACGGCCCGGGCAGGTCCTCGGCGGTCAACCGCACCAGGCCGTCGACCTGTTCGCGTCGGCGCATCAGCCGTCCGACGGCGGTGCCGTGCTCGCGCAGCAGTTCGGTCTCGCCGACGCCCGGCAGCCGGAACGCCCGCTGGACCCCGCCGCCGGCCATCAACTCCTCGACCTCCAGCAGGAGTTCGACCCGCTCCAGGACACCCTCGTTCCACTCCACCAGCACCCGGTCGGCGAGCTCCAGCCGCTCGACCGGCTCGAACCCGCCGGCGGCCGTCGCCTGTTCGACGGTGCGCCGCTGCACCCGCAGGAAGCGCAGCTCGACCGCCAGCCGGTCCTCGCCGCGCGCTTCCATGACGCACTCGGTGCGCTGGTGCGAGTGCTCGCCGCCCTGCGCGGTGTACTCGGGCGGCACCAGGACGCCGAACTGCCAGCGCAGCCGGTTCTTCGCCGCCGAGGCGCGGTACGGGTAGAGCACGTAGCCCTCCAGCAGCACGGCGTCGGCGACCTGCCGGGCGGCGGCGAAGCCGCGCTCGATCACGGCCGGGTAGCCGCTCACCGGGCCGCCTCCCCGATCGTGGCCGGCTCCTCGGCCGCGGCCGCCGCCAGCAGCTCACGCACCGTCGCCTCCCAGGAGGGCAGGGCCCGCCGGGAGCGGTAGGCCAGCAGTCGGTCCATCAGATCGTCGGGCAGGCGCAGCCAGCCGCAGCCGGGGAAGTGCTGGTCGATCGCCTCCCGCCAGACCCGCACCGGCATGCGTACCGGGACCTCCTTGTCCCAGGGCACCGGGGCGACCTGGAAGCCGCCCGGCCCGACGAAGGCGGTGCCGGAGAAGAGCAGCAGCAGTGGTACCTCGCCGCCGTCGAGCGCCCGGAAGTAGCGGGCGGAGGCGACCTCCAGGTCGTAGCTGCACGGCACCGCGAGGTCGGTCTCGGTCTCGCCGGTGAAGCCGGGCACCAGCAGCGGCACGGTGGCGAACTGGATCGGGTGGAGCGTGCTCGCCCAGCGCTCCCGTTCGCCGAACAGGTCGGCCAGCCGCCCGCCCTCCGGCTCGGCGTAGGAGCGGCGGACCGGTTCGATCCGCAGCTGGCAGCGCAGGGCGAGGGCGTGCACCCGGGTGTCGGGCGGCGCGGTGATCCGCAGCCGGAACACCAGGGTCGGCGCGGCCGCGTACGGGTCGGCGCGCACGCCGGTGCAGGCGAAGCCGAGCTCCGTCATGCCGTCACCTCCGCGGGCAGCGGGCGGGCCCGGGCGGCCAGGCGCTCGAAGAACGCGTCGAGTTCGGCCCGGGCCTCGGCGCCGCCGTCGAAGCCGTGCCGGCAGCGCCGCAGCCGGCCGACCAGCTCGTAGCAGACGTCGATCGGCACCAGGAAGCACTCGACGCGCTGCTCGGCGCGGCGCAGCAGCAGCGCCTCGACGTCCGGTTCCAGGGCCGCGGCCAGCCGGCTGCCGCCGAGAGTGCGTTCCCAGGCCTCCTCGTCCACCTCGCTCTCGGTGGCACCGGCCGGGCCCGGGTAGCAGGCGAACAGTTGGTCCAGTACGGCGTTGCGGAACAGGAACGCGGTGCCGACCGGGATGCCCAGCGCCGACCAGGCCCGCTCGTCCAACCCGCCGTCGGGGTCGGCGAGGTAGCGCTCCGGCACGGTCCGGTAGCGGCCGCCGGCCGCACCGGGCTGCTGGAACAGCAGGGCGCAGCCGGTGCAGGTGCAGGCCAGGGCGCGCTCCTCGACGTCCACCAGGTGGCGGTGGCCGGCGGGCAGGTCCCGGCCGCAGAAGCCGCACTGCTCGGGGCGCGGCGGCGCCGGCTCGCGCAGCCGGCGCAGCAGGGCCGTCCCGTCGCGGGAGATCCGCCGGGTGTTCATCGGGCCTCCGCGGTCTGCGGCGGGCGGGTGCCGATCTGCAGCAGCTTCGGGGCGCGTTCCAGCTCCAGGGACGTCACCTCGGGGGCGTGGCAGGCGAGGGCGGCCTCGACGTCCCCCTCCGCGAGGCCGCAGCCGCAGCCGGAGGAGGGGGCGGTGCGGCGCAGCCGCAGGACGCCGCTGGCCGGGTCGAAGCCGAGCACCTCGACCCGTTCGGGCAGGGCCGCGAGCGCCCGGTCGATCCGGGCGGCGACGGGCTCGGGGTGCAGGTCGTGCAGGAGCAGCAGCCCGGCCACCGCCGGGTCGTCCAGCATCCGTTCCAGGGCGGGCGGCGGCAGCGCGGGGACGATCCTGGTGAGCCCCTGGCCGTAGAAGTCCATCAGGTCGCGGACCAGTTGCTCGCCGGCCTGCTCGACGCCGCTGCCGGCCAGGGCGTCCAGCGCCTCCTGGATCCGCAGCCCGGTCTGCTCGGCGGTCATGCGGTGAGCCCGCTCAGGCCGGTGGGCACGTGCATGGTCTGCAGGGTGCGTCCGCCGACGTACATGTGCACGCCGCAGGGCAGGCAGGGGTCGAAGCTGCGCACGGTGCGCATGATGTCGATGCCCTTGAAGTCCTCCGGGGAGTTCTCCTCGAAGATCGGGGTGTTCTGCACCGCGTCCTCGTACGGTCCCGGCGTGCCGTAGCTGTCGCGGACGCTGGCGTTCCACGGGGTGGGCGGGTACGGGTGGTAGTTGGCGATCTTCCCGTCGCGGATCACCATGTGGTGCGAGAGCACGCCGCGCACGGCCTCGGTGAAGCCGCAGCCGATCGACTCGTCCGGCACCTCGAAGCGCTCCCAGGTCTGGCTGCGCCCGGCCCGGACCTCGTCGAGCGCCTTCTCGGCGAAGTGCAGGGCGGCCGCGGCCGCGTAGGCCTGGAAGTAGGTGCGGGCGCGGTTGCGTTCGAGGGCGTTGCTCCACTGCGGGATCTTCCACTCGAAGGTGACCTCGGGCTTGGTCATCGAGCGGGGCAGGTTGATCTGCACGCTGTGCCCGGTCGCCTTGACGTAGCCGATGTCGACCAGCCCGGACAGCGCGGTGGACCACAGCCGGGCGATCGGGCCGCCGCCGGTGTCCAGGGCGAGGTGGTCCTTGCCGTCGAACCAGCGCGGGGACATCACCCAGCTGTACTTGTCGTCGAAGTTCCGCTTCTGCGGCTGCGGGATGGTGTGCTGGTTCCAGGGGTGCCGGGGGTCGACCGGGTTGCCCAGCGGGTCGTGGGTGACGAAGAGCTCCTTGCCCTGCCAGTCCTCGTAGTAGGAGCTGCCGAGCAGGATCCGGATGCCGAGGTTGATCTGCGTCAGGTCGTTGGTGACGAGCTTTCCGTCCACGACGACGCCGGGGGTGACGAACATCCTGCGGCCCCAGTCCGTCATGTTGCGGTACGTGAAGTCGCAGTGGTCCGGGTCGTTGAGGCTGCCCCAGCAGCCGAGCAGCACCCGCCGTCGGCCGACCTCCTCGTAGCCGGGCAGCGCCTGGTAGAAGAAGTCGAACAGGTCGTCGTGCAGCGGCACGACCTTCTTCATGAACTCGACGTAGCGCATCAGCCGGGTCAGGTAGTCGGTGAACAGCTGCACCGTCGCGACCGTGCCGACGCCGCCCGGGTAGAGCGTGGAGGGGTGCACGTGGCGGCCCTCCATCAGGCAGAACATCTCCCGGGTGTACCGGCTGACCTGCAGCGCCTCGCGGTAGAACTCGCCCTCGATCGGGTTGAGCGAGCGCATGATGTCGGCGATCGTCTTGTAGCCGTGGTCGCCGGCGTGCGGCGCCTCGGTGCGCTCGGCCAGTTCCAGGACGCCCGGGTTGGTCTCGCGGACCATCTTCTCGCAGTAGTCGACCCCGACCAGGTTCTCCTGGAAGATGTTGTGGTCGAACATGTACTCGGCGGCCTCGCCGAGGTTGATGATCCACTCACCGAGGTGCGGGGGTTTCACCCCGTACGCCATGTTCTGGGTGTAGACCGAACAGGTGGCGTGGTTGTCGCCGCAGATCCCGCAGATCCGGCTGGTGATGAAGTGGGCGTCGCGCGGGTCCTTGCCGCGCATGAAGACGCTGTAGCCGCGGAAGACCGAGGAGGTGCTGTAGCACTCGGCGACGCGCTTCTGCTTGAAGTCGATCTTCGTGTGGATGCCGAGGCTGCCCACGATCCGGGTGATCGGGTCCCAGGACATCTCGGTCAGGCCGCTGCCGTCGCCGGCCGCCCTGGTCGTCGGTGTTGCCATCGTGTCTGTGGTGTCCTTCTCTGAACGGGGGCGGGGGCGGCGGCGACGGGCCGCACACCGCGACGGTGTGCGGCCCTGCGACGTCACCAGGGCGGGCGGTAGCCCGTGGTCAGGTGGCGGCCGGTGTGGCGCCACTTCGGTTCCTTGTCGAGGGTGTGCAGTGTGATCGCGCGCAGCCGGCGGATCACCGCGCCGTACGCGCCGCTGGCGTTGCTGGAGATCCGCGAGCCGGGCGGCGGGTCCATGAAGGGCATGAACTTGTCCGGGAAGCCCGGCATGGTGCAGGCGATGCAGATGCCGCCCACGTTCGGGCAGCCACCGATGCCGTTGGTCCAGCCGCGCTTGGTGACGTTGCACTTGACGACCGGTCCCCAGCAGCCGAGCCGCACCAGGCACTCGGGCGTGCCGTAGTCGGTGGCGAACTGGCCCTGCTCGTAGTAGCCGCCGCGGTCGCAGCCCTCGTGCACGGTGGCGCCGAACAGCCAGGCCGGGCGCAGCTTGTCGTCCAGCGGGATCATCGGCGCGGAGCCGGCCAGCTGGTACAGCAGGTAGGTGAGCGTCTCGGCGAAGTTGTCGGGCTGGATCGGGCAGCCCGGCACGCAGACGATCGGCAGTCCGGCCTTCGACTTCCAGTCCCAGCCCAGGTAGTCCGGCACGCCCATGGCGCCGGTCGGGTTTCCGGCCATCGCGTGGATGCCGCCGTACGTGGCGCAGGTGCCGATCGCGACCACGGCGGTCGCCTTGGGCGCGAGCCGGTCCAGCCACTCGCTGGTGGTGATGGGCTGACCGGTGACGGGGTCGTCACCGAAGCCGCACCAGTAGCCCTCCTCCTTGATGTTCTCGTTGGGGATGGACCCCTCGACGACCAGGACGAACGGCTCGATCTCGCCGCGGTCGGCCTTGAAGAACCACTCGACGAAGTTGTCCGCGCCCTGGACCGGGCCGCACTCGAAGTCGATCAGCGGCCAGTGCACCGCGACCTTGGGCAGGCCTGGCAGCGCGCCGGTGACGATCTCCTCGATGCTGGGCTGCATCGCGGCGGTCAGCGAGACGGAGTCACCGTCGCAGCTGAGGCCGGCGTTGATCCAGAGAATGTGCACCACGTCGGTGTCGGTTGTTGCAGCACCCATGAGGATGCCTCCTCGGGGATGGGAGCCGGACGAAATGGCTCGAAACCCAGTCATAGCAACACTCCGGCCCGCGCGCCGGTCCGGAGGTCCGGCCGGGCCACCCAGGGAGCGCAAGCCGACCGTGCCGTTCGGGTCACGTCCGGGCGAGGAGCCCGGCGGGCACGGGGCGCTTGCGGACGAACGCGGACCGCAGCGCGTGGTACGGCGATTCGGGGGTGAAGAACTGCCGGCGCATCACCGCCAGCTCCTCCGCCCGGTAGGCGGCGAGCGGCTTGGCCGCCTCGTCGGCCTCGCGCGCGGCCTTCTTCGCCGCGATCCGCCGCTGGGCGGCGGGCGAGGCGGCGAGCAGCCCGGCCAGTCGGGCCACGCCCGGCCCGAACTCCTGGGGCCCGCAGTCCAGCACCCGGTCGACCAGGCCGAGCCGCTCGGCCGACGCGGCGGAGACCGGCAGCGCCCGCCGGGTCAGCCGCTCGGCCTCGGCCGGCCCCACCCGGCGCGGGAGGGTGTACGTCCAGTACTCCGACCCGTACAGCCCCATCAGCCGGTAGTGCGGGTTGAGGACGGAGCCCCGACGGCACCACACCTCGTCGGCCGCCAGGGCGAGCATCGCCCCGCCGGCCGCCGCGTTCCCGCCGAGGGCGGCGACCACCAGACGGTCGGTGGTGGTGAGCACCTCGGCGACCAGGTCGTCCATCGCGGTGATGTTGGCCCAGGACTCCGCGGCCGGGTCCGGCGCGGCCTCGATGACGTTCAGGTGGATGCCGTTGGAGAAGAAGTCCCGGGCTCCGCCGAGCACCAGCACCGCGGTCGGCCGGCGCAGCGCGAAGCGGTACGCCGCCAGCAGGCGGCGGCAGTGCTCGGTGGACATCGCGCCGCCGGGGAAGGAGAAGCGCAGGAAGCCGACCGGGCCCTGCTCGCGGTAGTCGAGGTCCGTCCAGCCGCGGTCGCTGGCGGTGGACGCCACCAGCGGCGCCGCCACCTCCGGCAGCGCGGGCAGCAGGGCGCCGAGCGCCGTCACCGCCGGGAGTTTGAAGGTCGCGGGCCCGCCGGGCGGGCGCCGGCGCCGGAGTTCGGGGATCCACACCGCGCCGTCCGTGGTGGCCCGGCACACCGCCCCGGCGCGGGTGGCGACCAGTTCGCCCGGGCGGCCGCGCAGCAGCGGCTCCGGGTGCCCGCCGTGCAGGTACCACTCGTCGCCGGCCAGCGTGTCGAGCACCCCGGGCTGGGAGTCCGCCGCGCGGAGCTTGCGCAGGACCGTTTCGGTGCAGTCGCCCGCCCAGTCGATCCGGCGCTCCTCCTGCCGCAGGAAGGGCCGCACCCGGACCGGCTCCCGCCATTCGGGACCGTGCTGCGGCTGCGGCGCGTACGAGCCGGCGGCGAAGCGCTCGACGGCGCGCAGCGCGGCCCGGACGGCGGCGTCGGCGACCTCGTTGCGGTACAGGTCGCTCTTCCCGAGGGCGGGAAGAGCGCAGGGCTCCCAGGCCCAGACCGGGCCTGCGTCCATCTCCGCCTCGGCCTGGAGCACCGTCACGCCCCAGTCGGCGGCGCCATCCTGGACCGCCCGGTCCAGCGAGGAGGGGCCCCGGTCGCCGGGCGGGCCGGGGTGGACGACCAGGCAGGTGAGCGCCGACCAGACGTCCTCGGGGATCGCGGTGCGCAGCATCGGCGCCAGCAGCAGGTCCGGCGCGAGTCGGCGGATCGACGCCCGCAGCTCCTCGTCGTCCCCGGCGAGCCGGACGTCCACGGTGTGCCGCCGGTCCCGCAGTTCGGCGTGGAGGCGCTGGCTGAGGCTGTTGAAGGCACTGGCGAGGAGCAGGATCCGCATGTCTGCCTCCGGGGGTGCGGGCGAGCCGGGAACCCGGCGATCATCACCCCCGGTCCGGCGGTGCCCCGTCCGGTCAGGCATGCCGCGCCGCCCGTTCACCCGGGTGGGGGCGGCCGGCCGGGTCCGTGGGCTTGGTGGCTCGCGACCGCGGAGCGAACGTCACCGGGGACGCCCTGGTCAGGCGCTCGGCGTGCGGCCCGTAGCATGGCCACCTTCGGAACAGCGGTGCGAGGAGAGGTGCGGGACGTGCGCGGGGGCGAGCTGGTGGGCGGTCTGGGGCGACTGGTCGGAGCGGCGGCGGGGGCGGCAGCGGGGGCGGCGGCCGGGTTGGGCGAGGCCGGGCGGCAGGCCGTCCTGCGGGGCGGGCGCGGAGCGGCGGCGGGCGGGCGGTGGGTGCACACCGCCCTCGCCGCCGTCGCGCCGCCGCTGGTCCCCGCCACCGAGCCGTGGAAGCTGTCGGTGGGCACCCTGATCGGCCGCCACCCGCTGTCCCCGGCCGTGGTGCACAAGCTGCTCGGGCTCCTCGACGGCCTCGGCGCCGTCCACCTGGGGCCGTCGCAGGTCGGCTTCGACGGCGAGGAGGTCGAGTGGGACAAGGTCGTGGAGATCCGCACCCGCAACGCCTTCGAGGTGCTGACCACCACCGCGCTGGAGCAGGAGGTGGACCGGATCCGCGAGTTCCTCCCGCCGGTGCCCGGCCGCAAGTGGGTCGTCACCCGGGCCGGCGAGGCGCTGGCCACCGTCGTCCTCGCCGCCCTCGAACGCGCCTCGGCCGACCAGCGTCTGGACGAGCTGACCGTCCCGGCCCGGATCGTCCACCGCGGCCTGCTCGGACGGCAGAAGACCATGGAGGCGGGCGTGTTCGCCGCCGCGGCGCTCGTCGTCGCGGACGGGGCCGGCGAGAGCCTGATCGCCACCGCCCGCAGCCGGGGCATCCCGGTCCTGCCGGTGGACGAGCTCGCCGAGTCGACCGACGCCGCCCGGGTCGCGGTGCTCCGGGAGCGCACCGACTCCGTCGCCCGGCTGCTGAGCCGCATCGAGCAGAGCGACCCGCAGGAGCCGGAGGCCGTCCCGGCGGCTCCGCAGCCGCCGCTGTCGCTCGACAAGGCCGGGAGCGACAACGGCCGGTAGCGGCAGGGAAGTCGGGTGGCGGCCGGGCGTGGGCGGTCAGTGGCCGCCGCGCGGCTCCTCGCAGCCGGTGCCGTCCGGGTAGCCCGCGAAGGCCTCCGCCTGGGTGGCGGCGCTGTTCATCGTGCCCTCCAGGCACAGCCCGGTGGCGTCGACCAGGAAGCTGACGCCGCCCGGGCCGTTCTGGGTGACCTTCACCCTGGCGGGCTGGTAGCCCAGGCCGGTGAGCAGGCCGCGGGTACTGTCCGGGGTGAAGTCGCCCCGGGTGCGGAGGGGTTCGAGCGCTCCCTTGATCCGCTTGACGGCGTCCAGGCCGTCGCAGCGGCGCCGGCCGTGCAGGGGGATGGGCACCTTGAAGCCGTGGTTCTCGGCGTAGTGATCGACGAGCGGGCCGGTCGACTCCTGGCCGCCCGCGCTCGCGGTCGGGGTCGGGGTCCTGGTCGGTGTCTCGCCGGGGCAGGGGAAGTCCGCCTGACCGGCCGTCACCCCGCTCCCGGCCGACGGCACCGCCGTCGTCGCCGTCGCCCCCGCTGCCGGCGCCCCCGCACCGCCGGGCGCGTCCACGTGCTTCGTCCCGCACCCTGCCGCCAGTACGGCCAGGGCCGCCACCGCCGGTATCCGGAGGTGCCCCCACCTGGTCCCGATCATCGTCACCCCGTGATGATGCCCCGTCGGCCGGTCCGGCGTCATCCCGGGGGTCCCGCACCGCTCCGATAATCCGAGCAGGCCGGAGCCCCGCTCGGTTAGCCTCCGGGATCATGACCTGGTTGCCAGCCGATTTCGTCCACCCCGTCCATGTGCCGCTGCCCGGTGGCGGCTACCACCTGCGCCCGATCGCCGGGACCGACACGGAGCTCGACTACCCCGCCGTGATGGGCTCCCGGGAGCGCCTCTGGTCCATCTACGGCAAGGCCTGGGGCTGGCCCGCCGCCACCATGACCTACCAGGCGGACCTCGACGACCTGATCCGGCACGAGCGCGAGATCGCCGCCCACGAGTCGTTCAACTACGCGCTGTTCGACGAGGCGGAGACGGCCCTGCTCGGCTGCGTCTACATCGACCCGCCGCAGAAGGCCGGGTCGGACGCCGAGGTCTCCTGGTGGGTGGTGGACGACCGCGTCGGCACCGAGCTGGAGCGGGCGTTGGACGCGCTCGTCCCGCGGTGGATCGCCGACGAGTGGCCCTTCCGGCAGCCCTGCCTGATCGGCCACGAGGTGTCCTGGGCGGAGTGGCTGGCCCGGCCCGCGGCCGCCGACGCCTGAGTCCGGAGCCGCGCGCGCCTTCGGCCGGTGGGTGATGACGGCCGGGGGCGGCCCTCACCGACCCAGGACGGCCTTCAGCATCCGCGCGGTGGCACGCGGGAAGGCGGTGTTCCCGTTGTGGCCGCCGGGGAAGACGACCGGCTCCGCGCCCAGCAGCTCCGCCAGCGCCAGCGCGCAGCGGTAGGTGTGCACGGTCGGCCGGGTGTCCTCGCCGGTCGCCGGGACGATCCGGGTGCCGCCGGCGCCCGCCGCGGCCCGGGCGATCTCCGCCGGGCCGAGGCCGTCCGTGGTGACCGCCGTGAACTCCGTCCCGATGAAGTAGCCGAAGTTGGCCAGCCGGCGGGGCGTCAACGGCTGCGGGGTGAGGCCCTTCTCGGTCCGGTCGCGTGCCGGGTCGATCCCGAGGTGCCGGGCGATCGCCGGGAAGGCGGCCGCCGCGCCCCCTTCGGCGTAGGCCTCCTGGATGCGCATCAGCTCGTCCACGTGCTCCGCCCGGCCGTCCGCGGGCAGCAGGTTCGGCACGACGGGCTCGTGCGCGATGAGCGTGTCCAGCACGCCCGGATGCCGGGCGACGACCTGGAGGCCGATCGCGGCGCCCATGCTGAACCCGGCCATCAGCGCCGGCCCGTCGGTCACCTCGGCGAGCAGTCGGGCGACGTCGTCGGCGTGGTCGGCCATGGTGACGGGGGCGGCCGGGTCGTCAAGGATGCTGCGGGACAGGCCCCGGCGGTCGTAGGTGACCACGGTGAAGGTGTCCACCAGGTGCGGGACGAGGTCGACGGTGCGGTCCGCGTCACCCTCACCGCTCTGCGAGAGCAGCAGTACCGGCCCGCTGCCCTCGACCCGGTAGTGGAGCGTGGCGCCCGGGACGTCGAGCGTGCGGACGGCGGCTGCGGTCGGGCCGGTGGCCATGGCGTGTTCCCCTCGGTCGGTTGCCGGCGGCGGTTCCCGTCCGGCTCCAACAGGATAAAGCATCGAAATAGATGCATCAAGATGGATGCATCTATTTCTGATACATCTACCTCGATGTACTCTTGCGGACATGAACGGAGTAGAGCTGTTCCTCCTGGGCCGCACCCTCATGAAGATCGGCGAACAGGCGATGCCCCAGCCGAACCGGTCGGACCGGTCGGAGGCAGCGGCACCCGGCTCGGTCCGCTCGGTCCTGGTCACGCTCGGCGACGTCCTCGCCCACCCGGGGACGACCGTCGGCGAGATCGCCGCCCGTACCGGCCTGCCGCAGAGTCAGGTCTCCACCGCCGTCGCCCGCCTGGTCGAAGCCGGCTCGGTCGACACCGAACCCGACCCCGCGGACCGCCGCCGTCGGCTCGTCCGCCCCGCCCCGCACCCGTCCGCCCGCGTCGCGGAGGTCCGCTCCACCACCATCGACGACGCCCTCGCCGCAGCCCTCACCGCGCCCGACGGCACCACCCCGGACCGGCAGTTGCTCCACGAGGTGTCGGCCGCCCTCGACACCCTGGCCCGCCACCTCACCCCCGCCGCCGCACGCCCCCGCCGACCGGTCGGGGACGGCCCCGAGGCATAGGAGGGCCGCCCAACGCGCCCCATCCGAGCACAAGTTCGGGTTCAGGCAGGTCAGCGCGCGGTGTTCTGGACGAGGCCCGACGCGGCGTCCCAGGATGAGTCCATGACGGACGACGAATCGGCGCAGCCGCCCGCGCCGGGCACCGGGTGGGCCCGACGCCTGGACTGGGGAGCGGTCGGGGCGATCTCGGGCGCGGTGGCCGCACTGATAGCGCTGGTCGCCTACCTGCTGCCACCGGACGCGCCGCAGTCCTCGGCCGCCCCGGTGGCCACCAGCCCCGCCCCGCAGCCGCCGGACCCGCTCCCCACGCCCACACCCACACCCGCCCCCACACCCACCCCCAAGCCGGCCCCGACGCCCACCCCGACCCCGGAGCCCGATCCGCCCTCCCCGGAGCCGAGCCCGTCACCGATCCGCACCCGGACCCCCACCCCGACGCCGGAACCACCGCTCCCGGCGGTCCGACCCGGCGGCTGCGACGGGGCCGAGACGGCGCTGGCCACGTACCGCCGCAACGCCGGGAGCACCCGCCGCAGCCAGGCGGACGCGGCGAGCCAGGCCCACCAGGACCTGATGGGCGCCGGTCTGGACGCGCAGGGCGCGGTCGGCTCGACGATCCGGCGCCTGTCCGCCGAGTTCCAGGAGCTGGGCTTCCGGTTGAGCGGCATGGTCATGGCCGATCCCAACCAGGTGATCACCGACATCAACGCGGACACCGCCCAGCTCAGGAGGCTGTGCGGATCCTGACGTGACGACACGGCAACTGCCGTCTTCGAGGCCGGAGCGGTCGTCCGCGCCTTCGACGCCGCCACCGGGGACGTGCGCTGGACGGGCGAGCTGTCCACGGATTCGGCCGCGCTGACCATGGCGCTGCACTGCGCGGACGGCAACGTCTACCTGTGGATCAAGACCAAGATCTACGCCATGGACGCGGCCACCGGGGCGCCCAAGTGGAGCTACCAGTTCGGCGGCAAGGCCGACGGCACCGGCCCGATCGCGTTCTGGGCGGGCGCCGGCACTCTCCTCGGCAACACCGACCAGGGCCTGGTCGCCATCGCCGCCGACGGCAAACCCGCCCGCGTCTGACCCACCGTCACCGAGCAATTCGCCTTGGCATGCAAGGAAGTTGTGAAGCCTCGGCGCAATCCGACTGCACCGCAGGGCATCGGGTAGGCGCGGGACGGGGGCGTCGACCCACCCGGGGTCGGCGCGTCACGACCACTTGGAGGGTCGCCCGATGCAGATGCCCGCCCACCCGCTGCCCGTCACCTTCCCCGACAGCCCGCTGCCCGACGTCCCGGTCGTCGCGGAGCTGCGGTTCGACCCGAGCCTGCCGTACGCGGCGTGCCTGGCGTTCCCGCTCACCCCGTGCGACTGCGTGGCCGAGGACGCGCAGGTGTGCTGGTACTTCAGTCGCGAGCTGCTGAACGAGGGGCGGCTCGGCCCGGCCGGCAGCGGCGACGTCCGGGTGCGCCCCGGGCACGAGGGCGAGGTCCTCATCACCCTGCGCGGGCCCACCGGCAAGGCCGTCCTCAGCGCCCCGGAGGAGGAGGTCACGGCCTTCCTCTCGGACTCCTTCACCCTGGTGCCCGCCGGATCGGAGTCCGAGCACCTCGACGTCGACGCCGCGCTCGCGAGACTGCTCCCGGACGACTGACGACGCCGCCGCCGAAGCGCACCCGTTCCGCCGTCGGAGTGATCTGCCGCCGTCCGCCACGGGAACCGCAGCGCTCGGCCGCGCCGCGCGCTGCGACTCCCACTAGGTTCCTCCCGTGGACGTAACCAGGGCTTCGATCGGGCGCGAGCCGTCCGCCGGTGAACGCGTCGCGGTCGGCCTGGACCGGCGGCTGCCGGTCATGGAGGCCGGCCGGGAGCTGCTGCGCAAGGTGTTCCCGGACCACTGGTCGTTCCTGCTGGGCGAACTCGCCCTGTACAGCTTCGTCGTGCTGCTGCTGACCGGCGTCTACCTGACGTTCTTCTTCGACCCGAGCATGAGCGAGGTCGTCTACGACGGCGCCTACCTGCCGCTGCGCGGCGTGCGGGTGTCCGAGGCGTACGCGTCGACGCTGCGGATCAGCTTCGAGGTGCGCGGCGGGCTGATGATCCGTCAGATCCACCACTGGTCGGCGCTGTTGTTCGTCTCCGCGATCGGCGTGCACCTGCTGCGGGTGTTCTTCACCGGGGCGTTCCGCCGCCCGCGCGAGCTCAACTGGGTCATCGGGGTGACGCTGTTCAACCTCGCGCTGCTGGAGGGGTTCTCCGGCTACTCGCTGCCGGACGACACCCTCTCCGGCACCGGGCTGCGGATCGCCGAGGGCGTCCTGCTCTCGGTGCCGCTGGTCGGCACCTACCTGACCTTCTTCGCCTTCGGCGGCCAGTTCCCCGGCCACGACATCATCCCCCGACTGTTCACCCTGCACATCCTCCTGGTGCCCGGCCTGCTGCTGGCCCTGGTCGGCGCCCACCTGACGCTCGTGGTGGTGCTGAAGCACACCCACTGGGCGGCCCCCGGCCGCACCAACCGGAACGTCGTCGGCATGCCCTTCTTCCCGCAGTTCCTGACCCGCACGGCGGGCCTGGCGTTCACCGTGACCGGCGTCATGGCGCTGTCGGCCTTCCTCGCGGAGGTCAACCCGATCTGGCGCTACGCCTCCTACCGGCCCGATGTCGCGGCCGCGGGCGCCCAGCCGGACTGGTACATCGGGTTCATCGAGGGCGCCCTGCGGCTGATGCCGGCCGCCGAGACCGACCTGTTCGGGCACACGGTGTCCTGGAGCGTCTTCGTCCCGGCGCTGGTGGTGCCCGGCCTGCTGTTCGCGCTCCTGTACGCCTACCCCTTCGCCGAGCGGTGGCTCGACCCGGACACCGGCGAGCACCACCTGTGCGACCGTCCGCGCAACAAGCCGACCCGCACCGGGCTGGGCGTCGCCGGGATCACCGCCTACGCGGTGCTGCTGGTCGCCGGGGGCAACGACGTGATCGCGTACGCCTTCGGCATCTCGGTGAACGCGCTCACCATCGTGCTGCGGGCGGCGCTGGTCGTGCTGCCGCCCACGGCGTTCCTGCTCACCCGGCGGCTCTGCCTCGCCCTGCAGGCCAGGGACCGCGACCGGCTGCTGAAGGGCGACGAGACCGGCAGGATCGACCAGTCCCACGACGGCGGCTTCACCGGCCGCCGGCGCCCCGTCCCCGCGGACGAGCGCTTCGTGCTGCTGGCCCGGTCGACGCCCGAACCGCTGCCGGCGCCGGAGGGGGCGCCGCGGCGCGACCGGGTGCGCGCCGCGGCGAGCTCCTGGTTCTACCGTGACCGGGTCGAACTCCCGGCCGCCGAAGGGGAGTCGGAGCGCATCGCGGGCGTCCTCACCGCCCCCTCCCACCCCCGTACCACGCCGGAGGAGCCGCCCGCGCACACCAGGCCCGGGCTGGTCCGCCGACTCCTCGGCAGGCTCACCCGTCGTCGTCGCCGTACTGGAAGATGAAGCCGAACACCGCGAAGGCGAGCACCAGCGCACCCGCGACGATCAGCCAGCGGGCGAAGACCAGCCCGAGGGCGAAGACCGCCACACCGACCGCGGCGAGCACCGGGTAGCCGCTGCGGGCCGGGAAGAACCCCGCCGGCCCGGCGGTCTCCGCGATCTCGGCGTCCTTGCGGTCCTGCGCCCGTCCGCCGCCCCGCCGCCGGTGCTGGACGAACCAGAACAGCGCGATCAGCCCGGACATCAGGAACGCCACCGCCAGGATCACCGTGCCGGTGATCTCCCGGGACCAGAGCCCGTAGACCAGCCCGGTCACCGCGAAGAACGCCGTCATGACGGCGAACAGCCGGCCCTCCGCCTTCATCGCCCGCTCCCCCGCCCGCCGGTACGGCCGGAGGCCCCGCTCGACTCCTCGCTCGGCACCTCGGGGTGGTGCAGGTCGAAGGCCGGGGACTCGGAGCGGATCCGGGGCAGCGCGTGGAAGTTGTGGTGCGGCGGTGGACTGGAGGTGGCCCACTCCAGCGAGCGGCCCCAGCCCCACGGATCGTCCTCGGCGATCCGGGTGCCGTACCGGGTGGTGGTCCAGACGTTGTAGAAGAACGGCAGGTTGGAGACCCCGAGCAGGAACGCGCCCACCGAGGCGCACACGTTGAGCGCGGTGAAGCCGTCTACCGGCAAGTAGGTCGCGTAGCGGCGCGGCATGCCCTGGGCGCCCAGCCAGTGCATCACCAGGAAGGTGGTCTGGAACCCGACGAACAGGATCCAGAAGTGCACCTTGCCCAGCTTCTCGTCGAGCAGCTTCCCGGTCAGCTTCGGCCACCAGAAGTAGAAGCCGCCGAAGGTCGCGAAGACGACCGTACCGAACAGCACGTAGTGGAGGTGGGCCACCACGAAGTAGCTGTCGGTGACGTGGAAGTCGATCGGCGGCGCGGCCAGCAGCACCCCGCTCAGCCCGCCGAACAGGAAGGTCACCAGGAAGCCGACCGACCACAGCATCGGGGTCTCGAAGGACAGCGAGCCGTCCCACATCGTGCCGATCCAGTTGAAGAACTTCACCCCGGTGGGTACCGCGATCAGGAAGGACATCAGCGAGAAGAACGGCAGCAGCACCTGGCCGGTGACGAACATGTGGTGCGCCCACACCGACATGGACAGCGCGGTGATGGCGATGGTCGCACCGATCATCCCGTAGTAGCCGAACAGCGGTTTGCGGCTGAACACCGGGACGATCTCGCTGACGATGCCGAAGAACGGCAGCGCGACGATGTAGACCTCCGGGTGGCCGAAGAACCAGAAGAGGTGCTGCCACAGGATCGCCCCGCCGTTCGCCGCGTCGAAGGCGTGCGCGCCGAACTTCCGGTCCGCCTCCAGGCAGAGCAGCGCGGCCGTCAGCACCGGGAACGCCAGCAGCACCATCACCGAGGTGAACAGCACGTTCCAGGTGAAGATCGGCATCCGGAAGAGCGTCATGCCGGGCGCCCGCAGGCAGGTGATGGTGGTGATGAAGTTGACCGAGCCGAGGATCGTGCCGATGCCGGCCACCACCAGCCCGAACGCCCACAGGTCCCCGCCCGCACCCGGCGAGAACAGCGGCCCGTTCAGCGGCGCGTACGCGAACCAGCCGAAGGCGGGCGCGCCCTGGGAGGTGAGGAAGCCGCTCAGCACCATCAGCCCGCCGAGCAGGAAGGCCCAGTAGGTGAAGGCGTTCAGGCGGGGGAAGGCGACGTCCGGCGCCCCGATCTGCAGCGGCATGATCGCGTTGGCGAACCCGGCGAAGGTCGGGGTGGCGAACAGCAGCAGCATGATCGTGCCGTGCATGGTGAACATCTGGTTGAACTGCTGGTTCGACAGGAAACCCGTGTCCGGGCCCATCAGTTGGGCGCGCATCAGCAGCGCCAGCACGCCCCCGACCAGGAAGAACCCGAACGCGGTCGCCAGGTAGAGGTTCCCGATCACCTTGTGGTCGGTGGTGAACAGCCAGCGCAGCAGCGTGCTGCCCTGGCGCACCCGGGCCTTCGTCCGGGGCGACGCGGTGGACGTGGCGCTCATGGAACCTCCGCAGCGGAGCCGACGACGCCCCCGGTGGCGTCGCCGACACCCCCGCGCGCGGCGAAGGGCCCGCCCCGGCGCGCCATCGCCGACCCTAGCGGCGGCCGTCCGGCCCACCGGGGCGCCACGCGGTGCGCCGCCCCGGTTCGGAGGCCCGGGGCGGGGCCGGGAGTGGCTACCGCTCCCGCAGGTCGGGGACGACCTCACGCAGCCGCTCGGCGCTGATCGCGCCCGCCCGCAGCAGGACGGGCACCTCGCCGGTGACGTCCACGATCGAGGACGGCACGGCGGCGGCGGTCGGACCGCCGTCGAGGTAGACGGCGACCGAGTCGCCCAGCATGCCCTGGGCCGCGTCGCAGTCCTGCGGGGAGTCGTGCCCGGTCAGGTTGGCGCTGGAAACCGCCAACGGACCGGTGGCGCCGAGCAGTTCGATGGCGACGGGGTGCGCGGGCATCCGGACGGCGACCGTGCCGGCGGTCTCGCCGAGGTCCAGCTCCACCGACGCCAGGTGACGGGCGACCACGGTCAGCCCGCCCGGCCAGAACTCCGCCACCAGCTTCCGCGCTCGGTCCGTCACCTCGACCAGCCCGTCGAGGCCCTCCGGGGAGCCGACCAGCACCGGCGAGGGCATGTTCCGTCCGCGGCCCTTGGCCGCCAGCAGCCTGGCGACCGCCTCCGGTGCGAAGGCGTCCGCGCCCACCCCGTACACCGTGTCCGTGGGCAGCACGACGAGTTCGCCGCGGCGCACCGCGGCCACGGCCTCCCGCAGCCCGGCTGCACGCTCGGACGGGTCAGAGCAGTCAAAACGACGAGTCATCAAGGTTCTCCACCGGCGGGCCGCCGGCCCGCACCGTTCATCCGGCCCGACCACCTCGCCGGCCGGGCACGACCCGGTCAGACTACCGGGCGGGCGCCCCGCCCCCCGCCGGGCCCTCCGCCGCCCGGAGGGCGGGCGGCGCCGGGCGGACGTAGGTTGCGGACATGACCAGTGACGAGACGATCCCCGCCGTGGGAGTGCGCCCGCTGGACGAGGTGTTCGCCGCGATCGACACGGCCAACCGGCGTCCCCGGCCGTGGACCGGCTTCGAGCACGGCGTGCTGGGGGCCTACCGGTGGGCGGCCGGGGCCCAGGTCGCGGCGCCGGTCACCGCCACCGCCGCGGTCGGCGCCGCCGAACCGTGCCGGGCACAGCTGCTGGCGGAGTGCCAGGCCGCCGCCGTCCGCCTGCGCCGGGCCCTGACCCAGGGCACCGAGCACGCCTACGTCCTCGGCGCCCACCAGGCACTGGCCTGGCTCTGCGGGCTGCACGAGGAATGCCCGTAAGGGCGTGCCTCCGGCGGTTTCGGACGCGCTCCGGCGGCCATATCCTTGGGCTGTGGAAAACGGCCCGGCCACCATGCGGCAGTGGACCTTCCTGACGAACCACGCCCGCGTCCTCGTCCAGATCGCTCGCGACCCCGGCATCCGGGTGCGCGACATCGCCGCACAGTGCCTGCTCACCGAGCGCGCGGTGCAGCGGATCATCGGCGACCTCGAGGAGGCGGGTTACCTCACGCACGAGCGGCGCGGCCGCGCCAACCACTACAGCGTGATCACCGGCAAACAGCTGCGGCATCCGGCGGACGCCGGTCCGACCATCGCCGAGCTGCTGGCCGTACTGCTGCGCTGACGGTAGCGGCAAGCCGTCAGTAGTAGTGACGGCGTCCGCCGATGGCGTGGCCGATGCCGCCGGCGACCCACAGGACCAGGCCGATGAGCAGAAGCACGATGCCGATGGTCCAGAGGATCGAGATACCGGTGACGAAGCCGATGATGAGCAGGATGACACCGAGGACGATCACGGGAGTCTCCGGAGTTCGATGAGGGTGGGCGTCGAACGGACGGCCTCGCGGCGACCCGCTCCCGGCCCGGTTCACAGCCCCGCGTCTACCGCCGCGGCGGCCGGCCAAACCCCGCGGGCCGGCACCGGTCGGGGCTTCCCCGCAGGCGGGAGTCGACGGACAGGCCCTACGATCCTGAGCATGGCCACGAGCGACGAGGAGCAGGTCGCCGACCTGATCCGGAACTGGGCCGCCGCGGTCCATGCGGGCGACCTCGACGGGGTCCTCGCGGACCATGCGGCGGACATCGTGATGTTCGACGTGCCGCCCCCGTACGAGGGGGTGCGCGGCATCGACGCTTACCGGGAGACCTGGCCGCCGTTCTTCGAGTGGCAGGCGCAGGGCGCGGCGTTCGAGATCGAGTCGCTGGAGGTGACCGCGGGCGCGGACGTCGCCTTCGCGCACGCCCTGTTGCGCTGCGGCACCCCGCAGGACTTCGCCGACCGTCCGGCGCAGCGGCTGCGGCTGACGGTCGGGCTGCGCAAGGAGGGCGGGCGGTGGGCGGTGGTGCACGAGCACCACTCCTTCCCGGATCCGGGCGAGGCCTCGTAGCGGGTGCGGTCCGGGACTCGCGGCGGCTCCCAGGATTCGCGGGACTCCCGGGATTCGCGGGATTCGGGGCGGCTCCTTCGGGTAGGCGCGCGCGTGCAAGGACCCCGCGCAATGACCGCGCGCAATGACCTCGACCGAGGATGGTGCCCGATGACCATTCCGACGCCCCCGGACCCGGACACCCAGCCGATGCCCCACCCGAACCCCTCACCGGGGCCGGACGGCCCCGATCCGGCGCCGCCGCCGATCCCGCCGTTCCCGCCTCCGGAACCGTTCCCGGACGATCCCGATCCGGCGCCGCCTCCGCAGCCGCACCCCGGGCAGGCCTGACGGCCCTCGGACCCGGGGCGAGCTGTTCGATCTCCTCGCGCAACCGGGCCCGGCAGCGCCCGCGCGGGGCTTTCGCCATGCCCTGCCCCTCCCGGACCCGGTACCGCACCGAGCCGGTGGTCCGCGCACCGAGGCGGTGATCCACCACCGTTGCGATGCACGACCGGAAGACCACCGCCCGGGCCTCGCGGCAGCAGGCGGACCGAACCGCGGGCCGGCGCCCCGGTCAGCGGGCGAGGAGCCCCTGGCCGGCGGCGTATTCTGCGAGGCCGTCGGGGGTGTGGCCGGCCCAGCCGACGTAGCCGTCGGGGCGGACGAGGAAGATGCCGGTGCCGTAGGCCTCGTAGGCCGGGATCCGGACCACGGGGGCGGTGACGGCGGGCAGCGGCGCGTCGGTGCCGACGGTGAGCAGGGTCCAGTGCGGGCCGCGGAATGCGTCGAACAGGCGGGTGCCGTCGCGCCGGCCGTCCGGGGCGCGGTCGCCGGCGCGCAGCGCGTCCTCGGGGAGATCGGTGCGGGTGTCCACGGCGAGCGAGGATTCGCGGTAGCCGAGGCCGAGCTGCTGGGTCGCCCGGCCGCGGCGCTGCTGGCCGCGGTGGACGCGGGTGGACAGGTCGAGCATCGCCGCCGCGCTGGCGCGCCGCTCCTCCTCGTAGGTGTCGAGCAGCGCCGGGTCCGCTCGCCCGGTAAGGACGGCGGCGAGCTTCCAGGCCAGGTTGTACGCGTCCTGGACGCTGGTGTTGAGGCCCTGCCCGCCGGCCGGCGAGTGGACGTGCGCGGCGTCGCCGGCGAGGAAGACCCGGCCCGCGCGGAAGCGGTCGGCGAGCGCCGCGCGCGGGCGGAACTCGGAGATCCAGCGCAGCTCGGTCACCTGTTCGGCGGTGAGGTGGGAGCGGGCGGCGACGACCTTGCGCAGGCCCTCGAGGGTGAGGTCCGGGGCCGTGCCCTCGGGGAACTGGGCGACGAGCTGGAAGTCCTCGGTGCCGCCCAGCGGGCAGATCGCCAGCAGACCCTCCTCGGACGGGAAGACGTGCCAGTGCGCGCGGCCGAGCCCGGTGACCCGTACGTCCGCGACGAGCATCGGGGCGGGATCGACGGTCTCCCCCGTCATGCCGATACCGAGCTGCCGCCGGACGGTCGAGCGCCCGCCGTCGGCGGCGACGAGGTAGCGCGCCCGGACCGGGGCGCCGGTGGCGAACTCGGCGGTCACGCCCTCCTCGTCCTGGGTGAGGCCGACCAGCTCGCGGCCGAACGCCACCTCGCCGCCGAGCTCGCGCAGCCGCCCGTACAGGACCCGCTGGGTGAGCCACTGGGGCAGCATCAGCGTCTCGGTGTACGGCTCGGCCTCGGAGGGCTCGGTCGGGTCGTACATGGTGCGCTCGCCCTGCGGTTCGCCGTCCTTCCAGAACAGGTTGGGCGGGTAGTGGCCCGCCACCTCGCGGACCCGGTCGAGCACGCCGTAGTCGTCGAGGACCTCCAGCGTGCGCGGCTGCAGGCCCTTGCCGCGCGAGCCGGGGAAGAGTTCCGCGCCGCGCTCGACCGGCAGCGCGCTGACGCCGTGCCGGGCGAGGTCGAGTGCGAGGGCGAGGCCGGTAGGCCCGGCGCCGGTGATCAGGACGTCCGTGTGCATGCCGCGAGCAGTCACGGCAACCCCCCTTAACGTTGTTAAGTAGCCGATGCCCACAGCGTGCACTTAACGGCGTTAAACTGTCAAGCGTGACTCCGCAGAGAACCCCCAAGCTCGACCGCACCCAGGTCGTCGACGCCGCGCTGCGCCTACTCAACGAGGTCGGCCTCGACGGCCTCACGCTCCGCGCCATCGCCGCCGAACTCGACGTCAAGGCACCCGCGCTGTACTGGCACTTCAAGGACAAGCAGGCGATGCTGGACGAGATGGCGACCGAGATCATGCGCCGCATGACGGCCCGCGCGGCCGAGGCGGGCGGCGACCCCGCCGGCGCTTCGCAGGGGCAGGGCGACTGGCGGGCCGTGTACCTCACGACCATGCGCACCCTGCGCGCCGAGCTGCTGCGCTACCGCGACGGCGCGAAGGTCTACAGCGGCGCCCGGTTCACCGACACCTCGTACGCGGCCGGCCTGGACGCCTCGCTGCGGGTGCTCATCGAGGCGGGCTTCACCATGGCGACGGCCACCCGGGCCTGGTACACGGCGTACAGCTACACCATCGGCTACGTCATCGAGGAGCAGGCCATGGGCCCCACCCCCTTCGACGGCCAGGAGGGCTACGACGTCGAGGCCCGCGCCGAGCGCCTGGCCGCCCACCCGCTGGCCGCCGAGGCGGGCCGGGTGATGTTCCGGGACTTCGACGAGGGGTTCGAGAACGGCCTGGCACTGGTGCTGGCCGGGGTCGAGGCCACCCTGCCCGGCTGACGGCACACCGCACGGCTGACGCCGCCGGCTCCTGCTCGGCCCCGCCGGGCCTTGCCGAGGGCCACAACCATCCCACCGGGTCTGGCCCGGTGGCCGTTCGGGACCCCCCGGGGTTGCATGGACTGACCGAGCCCCCAGCGATCCGGAGGTAGCGCCGTGTACGAGATGTGGGCCGAGCACGACCCGGCGGTGTCCCCGCCCGCCGTGGTGTGGCACGTGGTGGCCAAGGACGACGCGACGTCCTCGTTGTGCGGGCGGTTCCTCGAACCGTCCCAGCGCGTCGTCCCGGCGGCGGACGGCACCGGCGAGAACACGCCGGACCGGTACTGCGACCCCTGCCTGGTCACCGTGCGCGAGGCGCTGGCGGCCAGCGCGCGGTAACGGTCCGCCCGAGGCGTTCCTCGCTGCAGTCGGCACGGCGAACGCCGCGGGGATCGGCCGCGGCGTTCGTCCCTCAACGTTGTTCGTTGTTCGTTGTCGTTCCCGGCGGTGTCCGTCACGGGGTCGATCCGTCACGGGGTCGATCCGTCACGGGGTCGATCCGTCACGGCAGCGGTACGGCCAGCAGACACGGGTGCCGACTGCCGGTCCCCGGAGCGGCGAGGACGGTGGCCACCCCTCCGGTGATCTCCACGCGGAATCCGCCGTCCGCGCTCTCCCAGACGACGCCTCCGTCGGGCCCCACGGCGTGCGTCTCGTGGACGACCACGACGTCCGGTGGAGCGTGCCCACCGATCGGGCCGGGGAGCGTCACCGCGTAGCGGCGCGTGAGGCTCTTCATGACGGCCTCCTTCTCCCCCCACCCTGCAGACCGATTCTCCTCCCGCGCCGAACACCTTGTACACGCCCTGGGAGGAGGCCGCCGCGCGGGGCGGGGGTCACCGCAGGTGTACGAAAGCCCCCGGCCGGAGAGACGCCGGGGAGCAGGACTTCCACCCGGGAGGCTTCCATGGACAGCGGCGGCATGACCGCGCTCGCGGGGTGAGGGGCCGGTGAGCCCCCGCCCGCGGCGGGCCGAACCGCTCGGCAGCCGCCGTCCCCGGGTGGGGCGGCGGCGCGGCAGCGCGGTGACGCCGCACGGGAGCCGGGCGCCCTCCGCCGAGCGGGTGCCCTCCGGGCTGCGGACGGCCGCCGGGTACACCTGGCGGCTGGGGCTGCTCGGCGTCGGCGCCTACCTGGCCGTCGACGTCCTCGCCCGGCTCGAACTGCCGCTCATCGCATTGTTCGTGGCGCTGGTCATCACCTCGGTCCTGCGCCCGCTGGTCGACCTGCTGGCCAGGGTGATGCCCCGCTCGCTCGCCGTCCTGCTCGCCATCCTCTGCAGCGTCGCCGTCATCGGCGGGGTCCTGACGCTGGTCGGGACCACTGTCGCCGACGAATGGAGCCGGCTGGGCAACGAGCTGCGCGGCGGCCTGGGCCGGATCGACCGCTGGCTCACCGGCGCCCCCTTCCACCTGCGACCCGGCACCGTCACCGACCTGCGGGCCAAGATCGGCGACTTCATCGCCGCCCACCGCTCGGCGCTGGTCAGTACCGCGCTCAGTGGTGCGGGCCGGGCCGTCGAACTGGTCACCGGGCTCGCGCTCGCGGTGTTCTGCTCGGTGTTCTTCCTGCACGCCGGCGACCGGATGTGGTCCTGGGCCCAGCGCCAGCTGCCGGCCCGCAGCCGTACGGTCTGGGACCGGGCCGGGCAGGCCGCCTGGCGCACCTTCGCCGGCTACACCCGGGGCGTGCTGATCGTGGCGGCGACCAACGCCGTCCTGGTCGGCATCGCCCTGGCGGTCCTGGGCGTGCCGCTGGTCCTGCCGCTGACGGTGCTGGAGTTCGTGGCGGCGCTCATCCCGCTGATCGGCTCCCCGATCGCCCTGGCAGTCGCCTCGCTGGTCGCCCTGGCGGCCCGCGGCCCGGTGGTCGCCCTGCTGGTGCTCGCCCTAATCGTGGTCATCGGCCAGATCGAGGGCCACCTGCTGCACCCGCTGGTGCTCGGCTGGTCGGTCCGGATCCACCCGGTGGCCGTCGCCCTGTCGGTGACCGGCGGCGCCGTCCTGGGTGGCGTCCTCGGGGCGGTGGTGGCGGTGCCGGTGGTGTCCGTCGCCTGGGCGGTGATCGGCGAGCTCCGCGAGCTGCGGAGCCACCCTGGCCCGCGCGGGCACTCACCGGGCGATGCCCCGCCGGCGGGCGATCAGCCGCGTCGCCGCAAGGACGAGCGTCGGCGCCCGGACCAGGCCGAAGAGGGCCGGCACGACCGCTGAGCGTGCATCGACGCCGACCGGCGGCAGGCCCGCGGACGGGGCCGGCGTCCCCGACGGCACGGAGACGGGCACCCGGACGGCGCGGAGGGAGGGATGGCCCGGAGAAGGGCGGCCTGGCAGGATGCCCATGATCGACTTCCAGCGGCACTCCGCACGACCGAAGGGCCCCACCGTGACCACTCCCACCAGCACCGTCGTCGAGCGCGCGGACGAGAAGCACCGGTACGAGATCCTCGTGGACGGCACGCTCGCCGGCTTCACCGAGTACCGGGACCACGAGGAGCAGCGCGTCTTCTACCACACCGAGATCGACGACGCCTTCGCCGGTCAGGGCCTCGCCTCCCGCCTCGTCCAGGAGGCGCTGACCGACGTGCGCGCGGCCGGGAAGCGGATCGTGCCGATCTGCCCCTACGTCGCCAAGTTCCTCACCAGGCACGACGAGTTCGCCGACATCACCGACCCGGTCACCCCCGAGGTCAAGGGCTGGCTGCGCACCCAGCTGTACTGACGCTGCCGTTCCTGTTCTTCGCACACCCCGTCAGCGGGCGCGGCGGCGTGCTCTACCGGCGTTTCGACGGCCGGCTGGGCCTGATCGCGGGGCGGGCCTGAGCAGCGGGCCCGCCCCGGATCCCCCGGACTCCGGGGTCAGGACCGGTGCGTCACATGTTGATCATGTGACCGGCGAGGCCGTGGATGGCCTCCTTGACCGCCTCGCCCAGGGTCGGGTGGGCGTGCACGTTGCGGGCGACCTCGTGGACGGTCAGGTCCCACTGCTGGGCCAGCGTCAGCTCCGGCAGCAGCTCGGTGACCTCGGGGCCGATCAGGTGGGCGCCGAGCAGCTCGCCGTACTTGTTGTCGCTGATGACCTTGACGAAGCCGATCGGGTGACCGAGGCCGTGCGCCTTGCCGTTCGCGGTGAACGGGAACTTGGCGACCTTCACGTCGTAGCCCAGCTCGCGGGCCTGCGCCTCGGTGTAACCGAAGGAGGCGATCTGCGGCTGGCAGTAGGTGGCGCGCGGGATCATGGCGAAGTCGACCTCCATGGTCTCCGCCCCGCCGATGGTCTCGGCGGCGATCACGGCCATCGTCTCGGCGGCGTGCGCGAGCATCAGCTTCGCCGTCACGTCGCCGATCGCGTAGATGTGCTCGACGCTGGTGCGGCCGCGGCCGTCCACCGCGATGGCGTTGCGGTCGGTCAGCTTGACGCCGGTGTTCTCCAGGCCGTAGCCGTTGACGCGCGGCGCGAAGCCGATCGCCTGGAGCACCTTGTCGGCCTCCAGCACCTTCTGCTCGCCGTCCTTGGTGACGGTGACGCGGACCTTGGCGTTCGGGTCACTGTCGTCGATCGACTCGACCCGGGTGGAGGTCAGCACCTCGATGCCCAGCTTGCGGTACTGCTTGGCGAGTTCGGTGGAGACGTCGACGTCCTCCAGCGGCACCACGCGGTCGAGGAACTCGACGATGGTGACCTTCACGCCGTAGTTGTGCAGCACGTAGGCGAACTCGACGCCGATCGCGCCGGCGCCCGCGATGATGATGCTCTCCGGCAGCTGCTCGGTGAGGATCTGCTCCTCGTAGGTGACCACGCGGTCGCTCAGGCTGGTGCCCGGCAGCAGGCGGGTGGTGGCGCCGGCCGCGATGATGCAGTTGTCGAAGGTGACGACGTCGAAGCCGCCGCCGCTGAGCGCGATCTGGATGGTGCGGTCGTCGACGAAGGTGCCCCAGCCGTCGTACTCGGTGATGCCGTTCTTCTTCATCAGGTAGTGGACGCCCTTGACCCGGCCGTCGGCCACCGAACGGCTGCGGCGGAAGGCCTCGCCGAAGTCGAAGGTCACCTGGCCCTCGACCTTGATGCCGAAGGTCTTGGCCTCCTTGGTGAAGATGTGGGCGAGCTCGGCGTTGCGCAGCAGGGCCTTGGAGGGGATGCAGCCGACGTTGAGGCAGACGCCGCCCCAGTACTTGGCCTCGATGACCGCCACCTTCAGGCCCAGCTGGGCCGAGCGGACGGCGGCGGTGTAGCCGCCGGGGCCCGCGCCGAGGACGACGACGTCGTAGTGCGTGCTCATATTGCTGACTCCTCCGAGGGTGTCACGGTGTCGTGATCTCGGTCCCATGGTGTCAGGACCGGGCTCGGCGCACCCACCGGGTCTCGGCGGCTGCGCTCCGCGCGGCACCGTACAGGGCCCGGGGCCGGATTGTCAGTGGTCTCCGCTACGGTGACCGGACCGGCGCCCACCAGGGGCGATGACGGAGGGGAGGGAGCGGATGGCGGATCCGCGCACGGTGCGCGAGGCACCTACGGCGGGCGGGTGGGCCCGCCGCCCGAGGACGGCAGCGGGCCCACCCGGGCGTCAGGCCGCCACCTCGTCGGCGCAGCCGCTCGCTGCGGCGTCGTTCGCGCCGCTGATACCGGGGCCGCTCGGGGCCGCGGGCTTCCCGGCCGACTTCCCGGCCGGTGGCTGCGTCGGCACGGGCCGCTGCAGCGAGGAGAGGTCCCAGGCGTAGGTGCCGACTGCGTGGGCGATCACGTCGATGTTGACGTCGAAGGCGTCCATGTCGATGTTGCCCAGGTTGTCGCAGGCCTTGTGGTAGCAGGAGTCGTAGGCGGTGCCCGCCGTGCCGCCGTAACGCTCCGCCTGCTCGGGGGACTTGATCTTCTCGGCTCCGGTGTCGGTGCCGCCGGCCGGGATGCCCGCGTCGATGAACGGTCCGTAGTCGGAGCGGCCGTCGAAGGCGGTCGGGTCGTGCGGCAGGCCCAGGCCGTCCAGGTAGCCGGTGATGTCCCGCTCGATCTGCGCCGAGCCCTCCGGGCCCGCGCTGCCGCCGGCACTGCCTGAGCCATTGTAGACGAACTGCGCGTAGTTGGGGGATGCGATCATGTCGAAGTTGAGGTAGAGACGGATCTTCTTCCGGTCCGCCTCGGAGAGTGACTTCACGTACGCCTCGGAGCCCTTGAGGCCGAACTCCTCGGCGGACCACCAGGCGAATCTGACCTTGTTCTTCACCGGGTGGACGTTGAGGTTCTTCGCAACCTCGAGGATGCCGGCCGAGCCGGAGCCGTTGTCGTTGATGCCCGGTCCGGCGGGGACGGAGTCCAGGTGCGCGCCGACCATCACCGTGTGGTCCGGGTCCCCGCTGCGGGTCTCGGCGATGACGTTCCAGGTCTTGCGCGGCTCCATGAGGGTGCGGATGTCGAGGGTCACCCGCACCGGCCCGGCGGCCGCCTGGGCGGCCAGGGCCTCGCCCGCCGCCTTGGTGATCCCGCCGGTCGGGACCTTCCCGGAGGTCGGTTCGCCGAGGGTCCCGTTGAGGTCGCCCTCGGCGTTGTTGTAGATGAGCGCCCCGGACGCGCCCGCCGCAGCGGCGGCGGCCTGCTTCTGGGCGAAGCTGCATCCACCGCGCCGGATCAGCGCGACCTTGCCGGTGAACCCGCCCGCCGGATAGTCGGTGGGCGCGCAGCCGGTGGTGGCAGTGACCGGGGCGACCGCCAACTCGGCGGTCAGGCCTGCCTCCGGGCCGCTCACCGAGTACGTCATGGCGATCACCGGCACGGACTCGGCCTTCGGGGACACCACGTCGAGGCGCTGCGTCCGGGCCTCGAAGAAGGTGTACTCGAACTCCTGCTTGGACACCTTGAGCCCGGCCTCCCGCGCCTGCTCGTAGACGTACTGCGCGGACCGGTCGTGCCCCTTCGAACCGGCCACCCGGGTACCGCCGTTGCGGTCGGCGAACCGCTGCAGCACGGCCAGGGTGTCGCGGGCGGTCTCGGCGTCACTGGCCTCGACCAGCCGGGCGGCCAGCTTGGCGCCCTTGCGCGCCGGGTCCGGTTCGGCGGCGGCGCTCCCGGCGCCGGCCAGCAGCAGCGGGGTGACGAGGGCGGCGGCGGTCAGTGCTGCGCCCGCACGGCGCCCGGTGAGGGCGGGACGAGGGCGCGGTAACGGGGTGGAGCGGTCGAGCGGGGAGGTCGAGCGACGGGTGCGCAGCATCAAGGCGACTCCTTCCGACGGGCCGTGAACTCACGATTTGACAGGACCGGAATCGCCTTGCCAAGCCCGCCGCGCATCCCGCGGGATGCGCGCGGGGGGATGCGCGGTGATATTGGAGGAGTGGGGCCGTCTCATCCAGGAGTGTGACCACATGTCCATGATGGATAAGCTCAAGAGCCTGCTGAAGGGCCACGAGGACCAGGCCGAGAAGGCCGTCGACAAGGCCGGTGACACTGTCGACGAGCGCACTCAGGGCAAGTACAGCGGTCAGGTGGACGCCACCCAGGAGCAGCTGAAGAACGAGTTCCGCGACCAGCCGCCACAGTAACGACCGGCTCGTCCCCTCGCGGACCGGGTGTCAGCCCGCTCCGGTGTCCGCAGCCCCGGTCCGGCCCTTCGGCCGGCCCGGGGTTCCGCCTTCGTACGGGGCGGCGGGCGCGTCCTGCGGAGCGGGCTCGTCCTCGTGATGTGGCGGATCCTCGTGGGCCGGGGCGTCGTCCTGTGTCGGGGCGTCCTCGTGAGCCGGCCCGCCCTCGGTAGCGCCGCAGTTCTCGCACGGCTCGGGCCCGGGCCGCTCGCGCAGCCGTCCGCACTCCGGGCACACCCGGTCCAGCCAGCAGGCCGACTCGCCGCCTTCGTCCATGCCGCCGATTCTGCCCGGGCACCCTCACGAAGGCGAGTAGACACTGTCTACGCGCTGCTGGTAGACAGTGTCTTATGACTGATCAGGAAAGGGACCTCCGGGCCCGACTGGTGGCCGCCGGCGTCGAACTGGTGGCCACCGGCGGCGTCCAGGCACTCGGCCTGCGCGAGATCGCCCGCCACGCCGGCGTCTCCCACGGTGCGCCCCGCCGCCACTTCCCCACCCACCGCGAGCTGCTCGCAGCGATCGCCCAGCAGGGCTTCGGCAAGCTCACCGACTCGCTGGCCGGTGCCGACACCCTCGCCGCCGGCACCGGCGCGGACGCCTGCGGCCGCCTGGACGCGCTCGCCCGCGCCTACCTCGGCTTCGCCGCCGCCAACCCCGGTATGTTCGAGCTGATGTTCCGTCACGACCTGCTGGAGGGCAGCGGGGCGGAGCTGCGCCACACCACCGTGCCGCTGTTCCTCACCTTCGTCGGACTGGTCACCGAGGTGCGCCCGGACTCCGACGACCAGGTCGCCGCCACCGCCGCCCTGTGGTCCAACCTGCACGGCCTGGCCCAGCTGCGCGCCTGGGGCAGCCTGCGGCTCATCACCGGCGGCGAGGACGTCGAGCCGCTGCTGCGCGCCGCACTGGACGCGCACCTCGGACCGGCCGCCCGATGACGCCGCCGGGACAGGCCCTGACCCTGCGGCTCACGCTCGGCGCGAGCATCACCGGCGCCGTCCTGGTCGCCGTCGACGGCACCGCGCTGGCCGTGGCCCAGCCCGTCCTCCAGCGCGACCTGCACGCCTCCATCGCCACCGTCCAGTGGGCCAGTACCGGCTACCTCATCACCGTCGCCGCCCTGCTGGTCTTCGCGGGCCGCCTCGGCGACTGCTACGGGCACCGGCGGATCTTCGCCCTCGGCGTCGCGGGCTTCGCCGCGAGCTCGGCCGGGATCGCCCTCGCACCCGGCATCGGCTGGGTGATCGCCCTGCGGGTGGTCCAGGGCGTGGCCGGCGCCCTGCTGCAGCCGGCCACCCTCGGCATGCTGCGCGCCGTCTGGCCCGCCGAGCGGCTGGCCGGCGCGATCGCGGTGCGCACCGCCGCAATCGGGCTCGCGGTGGCGGCCGGGCCGCTGGTCGGCGGGGCGCTGACCGCGCACGTCGGCTGGCGGTCGGTCTTCCTGCTCGGCCTCCTGCCCGCCGCGGCCGCGCTGGCGGCGGTCCTCGCAGTACCGGCCTCGGCCTTCGCCCCGCCGACCGCGGCGCGTCCCGAGGCGACCGTACGGGGCGGCGGGCTCGATCTGGCGGGCGCGGCACTGCTCGCACCGGCCTTGGCCTGCCTCGTCCAGACCCTGGTCGCCCTGCCGGACTCCGGGTGGTCGGTCACCACGGCACTCGGTCTCGCGGCGGCCGGGCTCCTCGCCCTGGCCCTGGCCCGGCACGAGCGGCGCACCGCCCGTCCGCTGCTGCCGCCCACCCTGCTCCGCTCACGGGCGGTCGCGCTTCCGCTCGGCGTCCTGCTCGCCGCCTCGGCGGCGCTCCAGGGCGCGCTCTTCCCGGCGACGTACTTCCTGCAGGAGGTGCTGGGGCTCGACCCGCTGCAGAGCGCGCTGCGGGCGGCCCCACTCGCGGTGGCGATGATCCTCGCGGCGGCGACCTCGGCCCGGCTGGCGAAGCGTCACGGCGAACGCACCGTCGTCCTGGCGGGAATGGCCCTGCTCACCTCGGGCGCGCTGCTCACCGCCCGGCTCGGGGCCGGCTCGGGCGCCGTCGCGATCGCCCTCTGCTTCCTGCTGCTGGGGACGGGCTTCGGCACGGTGATGGCCACGGCCACCGCGATGGTGGTCCGGGGTGCGTCCGCCGCCGAGGCGGGCGTCGCGGGCGGACTGCAGCAGACCGCGCTGAACGTCGGCCCAGCGCTCGGCATCGCCCTGGCCACCACCACCGGCCGCACCGAACCGGGCACCGCGCTGGCGCCGGCCGCGCTGGCCATGGCTGCCGTGGCGGCGGCGGGGACGCTGCTCGCCGCCCGCCTGCCGGGCCGAACCGCCGAGCGGGAACGGGAGTTCGCCGGTCACCAGTGAGGCCGCGTTCGGATGAACCGGTACAGCGTTCGGATGAACCCGGTCGGCCTGGCCCCCGCCCCCACCGCTCAGCGGCACTGGCGTGCCCCCGACCGGCCGGGGCCGGGCCGGCTGTCCCACCGTGCACGGCCGTACGCACGGAGCTACCGTCGGCAGCAGGTCACTCCCCCTTCTCGCAATCCGGAGGTTCCGATGGCAGCTGACGCTGCGCAGGTGGCACCCGACGTGTACAAGGTCCTCTTCGAGAACGACCGAGTCCGGCTGCTCGAGGCCCGGCTTCAGCCCGGCACCGCGACAGCCATGCACCACCATCGCGACAACCTCGTCTACAACCTCGCGGACGGGCAGGCGTCCTTCACCGACGAGTCCGGTGAAACCGTCGACGTCCGGCTCGTGGCCGGCGAGACGATGTGGTTCCCGGCGGTGGACCACTCCACGCGCAACACCGGTAGCACCGAGGTCCGCTCGTTGCTGTTCGAACTGAAGTAGCGACCCACGTGACGGAGCGCACCCCCGGCCGCCGCCGGGCTGTCGGCTGTCGTCAGCCGGCTGGTGGTGCCGTCCGTTCCCCGCTGTCACCCTCCTCAGCGACTACCTCGACGGCCTCGATGTCGGCGGCGTCGAGGCCGTCCTGGCCCCCAGCGGGGGGTGCTGGCGACCGTTCCACCGGCCGACTGGCCGTCGTGGCGTGTCCCGTGCTCCGCGGCTGCTGACGCACGGTCACTCGACCGGCTGCGGCACCTGCGGCACCTGCGGCTCGGCGGCCGTCACCGGAACCGGCGCCGAGGCCGCACCCGCACCCGGGGCTGCTCGACGCCGGGCGAGGACCGAGAGCAGCGCGAGCTGCAGGGCCGCACCCACCGCCGGTCCGAGCCAGACGCCCGAGACTCCCAGCGACCCCGACAGGCCTGCCGAGGTGGCGAGTTGGGCGCCGAGACCGAGCAGCACGGAGAGCACCAGCGGGCGGCCGGCGCCCGACGCCTGGTGGACGCCACCCAGGGCCACCACCAGCGCGTACGGGAGGAGGTAGAGCGCCGCCATCCGCAGGAAGCCGACGGACTGCGCCACCACCGCCAGGTCGTCGGTGAACAGCGCGGTCAGCGGGGCGGCGAGCGTCGCGGACAGCACCGCGGCCACCGCACCGAGGAGCGCGGCGAGGCGTCCGGTGTCGCGGTGCAGGGTGCGCAGCGCCCCGATCTCCCCCGCGCCGGTGAGCCGGGCTGCCTCGATCGCGGCGGCCTGGCGCAGCGCGTAGAAGGCCATGGTGACGACGAGCAGCACCCGGTAGCCGACCCCGAACCCGGCCACCGCCGCGACACCGAAGCCCGCCACCAGCCCGAGTTGGGCGGTACCGACGGCCATCCGGGCGGTGAAGTCCAGGCCGAACGGCGCTCCCGCACACACGATCCGCACCGCCGCCGCGCGCTCTCCCCCGGTGGCTCCGGCCGCCTCCGCCGGCGCCTGTTCGCGCGGCCGTCCGCGCAGCCGCAGGGTGACGGCGAAGGCGACCGCCCGCGAGACCGCCAGGGCGAGCGCCGCGCCCGGCACGCCGAGGGCGGGCAGCGGACCAGCGCCGAGGATGAGCAGCGGGTCGAGCACGAGCAGCAGGGCGTTGGAGAGCAGGGCGATCCGCATCGGGGTGCGGGTGTCGCCGGCGCCCTTGAACAGTTCGTCGGCGATGCGCTGGCCGAAGAACAGCGCGAAGGCCGGGAAGGCGACGGTGAGGTACTCGGCGGCGCGGGCGGCGGCCTCGCCGTCCAGGAACACGCCCGCAAGGCGGTCGCGCAGCAGGAAGCCGGGGGCGGCGATCGCGAGGCTGCCCGCGGCGCAGAGCCGCCAGGCGGCGCGGGTGGTCCGGGCGGCCTCGGCGCGGTCGCCGGCGCCGAAGGCGTGGGACAGCCGGACGCTGGTGCCGGAAGCGACCACCAGGACGAGCCCGAGCAGCAGGTTCTCGACGGTGCCGGCCAGTGTGACGGCGGCGACCGCGGCCCCGCCGAGGCCGGCCACCCAGAGCGTGCCGATCACCGAGGCGATCACCCCGGACAGCAGTTCCGCGTAGACGGGTACGGCGAGCGCCGTGAGTCGGGGCAGATGCCCGCGCATGATTCCTCCCCTGTTCCGCCGTCCGGAGCCTGTCCTGCGGACCGGTCCTGGACTGCAACCTCGAATAGAGATACATCGAATCGAGGTATATCGGCAAGAGGTAACATGAGCGCTCCCCGGGCGCACTCCGACGGAAGGGCTTCGACCGTGCTGACCCTCGCGATCCTCGGCTTCCTGTTCGACCAGCCACTGCACGGCTACGAACTCAGGTCCCGGATCACCGGCCTGACCGGGCACGTCCGCCCCGTCAGCGACGGCGCGCTCTACCCGGCCATCGCGCGGCTGGAGAAGGCCGGCCTGCTGTCCCGCCGCAGCGAACCCGGCACCGGCGCGGCACAGCGCCAGACGCTGGAGCTGACCGAGGAGGGCCGGGCCGAGCTGCTGCGGCGGCTGGCCGATCCGGAGCAGGCCGAGATCACCGACCAGATCCGGTTCTTCACCCTCACCGCGTTCCTGCACCACCTCGCCGACCCACCCCGGCAGGCCGCCGTCCTCCGCCGCCGCCTGGCCTTCCTCGCCGCGCCGAGCAGCTTCTTCTACGACGGGGACGGCCACCCCGTCAGCGCCGAGCGGGAGTCCAACCCCTTCCGGCGCGGGATGCTGCTCGTCGCCCGGGCCTCCACGGCGGCCGAGCGGACCTGGCTGGACGAGACCATCGCCGAGCTGGAACGGCCCGAACACTCCGAAGGCCCCGACCACTCCGGGCACCCCCGACGGGCCGAATAGCGCGACGGACGCGAACCGCTCGAACGGCCCGATCCGCGCGACCGACCCGAGCCGCTCGAACGGTCGAGCGGAGGGTCGGAATCCGGTCCTTCCGAACCTGGTTCCACCTGGCCCCGGCGTGGCTATGATGATCCGCCTCACGTCCTCGGCGTCCCTCCGCGGCGTGATCCGCCACCGCGCCCCGCCGTGCCCCTGGAGGCCGCCGTGCCCACTGCCGAAGCCACAGCTGCCAGTCCCGTGCCGCTGAAGCGGGACGACATCCCCGGTTGGTTCTTCAGCCTCGACCGGGCCGCCTTCGGGCACCTGCTGTCCAGCCAGAGCGCGGCCGGCGTCACCGGCGACATCCTGGAGCTCGGCAGCTACCTGGGCCGCAGCGCCGTCCTGCTCGGCGACCACCTGCGGCCGGGCGAGCGGCTGACCGTCTGCGACCTGTTCGACTCCGAGGCGGGCGACGAGGACAACGCCGCCGAGATGGACATGTCCTACCGGAAGACCCTGACCCGCAGCGCCTTCGAGGCCAACTACCTGGCCTTCCACCACGAGCTGCCCGAGATCGTGCAGGCGCCCACCTCGGTGCTGACCGACGGCCGGATCCCGGCGGGCAGCTGCCGGTTCGTCCACGTCGACGCCTCCCACCTGTACGAGCACGTCGCCGGGGACATCGCCGTGGCGCGGGCCGCACTCACCGAGAACGGCCTGGTCGCCCTGGACGACTACCGCTCCGAGCACACCCCGGGCGTCTCGGCGGCGGTCTGGGAGGCGGTCTTCACCGGCGGGCTGCGCCCGGTCCTGCTCACCCCGATGAAGTTCTACGGCACCTGGGGCGACGCCGCGGCCGCCCGGCAGGTCCTGCTGGAGCGGGACTGGCGGGCCGAGGGCTACACGGTGGACGAGGACACCATCGCCGGGGCGCGCGTCCTGCGCCTCAACTACCAGGTCAAGGCCCCGGTCCAGCGCTCCGCCCCGCGCCGGCTGGCGCTGGAGCTGCTGCCGCCGGTCGCCACCAAGGCGACCCGCCGGATGCTCAAGACGCTGCGCGAGCGGCGTGCGGCTCCGCCGGTGCGGAGCGCCTGAGCCCCGACGGGCCCCCGGCTACCGCTCCTGCCGCCCGGCGGGAGCGGGCGGGGCCGGCGCCCGCTCCCGCGACGGCTCCGGTACGGGCGCCGCGTTCGACGCCGCCTTCGGTACGGGAGCCGTCCTGGGTGCGGGAACCGCCTTCGGTACGAACGCGTAGGCGAGCAACGCGCCGAGGATCCCGGCGGCCGCGGCGGCGACCAGGACACGGTTCAGGCCCTCGAACGGCAGGGGCTGCCCGAGTTGGCGGAAGGTCGTCATGGCCCCGGCGGCCGTGCCTGCCCGCTCCGGCGGCAGCGCAGCGAACACCGCCGCTCCCATCACGGGGCCCGTCAGGCCCATGCCGACGCCGGTCACCGCCGGCCCGGCCGCCAAGGAAGCCGCGGAGGAGTGCGCGTCCAGCCCTGCCTGCAGCGCACAGCCGACCCCGCTCAGCAGCAGGCCGGTGCCGAGGACGGCCCGCGGCGACCGGCCGTGCAGTCGGCGGCCGCTGAGCAACCTCGCGCGCTACCTGACGACCCGGATCGCCGGGCTGGACGCGATCCGGACCATCGAGACGGCGCCCGTCATCCGCACCCTGAAGCGCGCGGGCGCACTGCTGCCGATCGAGCGTCGGCCTCTCTGATCCCGACCCCTTGACACCCTTTCGACACATGAACGGGTTTTACGCCTTTCCTATTGTCGCGCCCCATTCACTCCAACGGGGGAATCTCCTTTAAAGATTTGCCCACGGAACATTAAAGGGCGCATAGTGATGACACCTCAGTTCGGTCTAGCGATCACCAAGTTCAGGCAAAGTCATCCCAGACGAGGAGAAGGCCTTGTTCCACGGAACCACGACGACGGACGCCCCCGGGCAGCGGCTCCGCGCGGAGATCGCGGGCCCCGGAACCACTCCCCTGATCGGCGTCTACGACATGTACTCGGCCTCCATCGCGGCCGGGCACTACAACGGCATGTTCGTCTCCGGCTTCGGCTTCGCGGCCTCCTACTACGGGCTGCCCGACATCGGTTTCATCGCCTGGCCCGACATGGTCGCCTTCGTCGAGCGGCTGCGCGGAGCGTTCCCCGGGCACCACCTCCTGGTCGACATCGACGACGGCTACGTCGATCCCGAGGTCGCCTGCCACGTCGTGCGCAGGCTCGAACGCATCGGCGCCTCGGGCGTGATCCTTGAGGACCAGAAGCGGCCGCGCCGCTGCGGCCACGCGGACGGCAAGCAGGTCCTCCCGCTGGAGGAGTACCTGGAGAAGCTGGAGCTCGTCCTCGCCAACCGGACGGACCTCGTGGTGGTCGCCCGCACCGACGCCACCGAGGAGGACGACATCCTGCGCCGCGCCCGGGCGCTCGCCGCCACGGACGCAGACGTGGTGCTGGTCGACGGCGTGCGCAGCGAGGAGTGGATCCGCCGGATCCGCGCGGTGGTCGGCGACAAGCCGCTGCTGTTCAACCAGATCGCGGGCGGCAAGTCCCCCCGGCTGTCGCTCTCGGAGCTGACGGAGCTGGGGGTGGACGTGGCCATCTACAGCACCCCCTGCCTGTTCGCCGCGCACCGCGCGATGGACGAGGCGCTGGCCGGGCTGAAGGTCGCCGACGGGCGGCTGCCCGCGGCGGCCGAGGAGAGCCGGCAGATCGGCGTGCGGGAGTCCACCGAGCTGCTGGAGCGGAACATCTCCCGCTCCCGCGGACTGACGGCGGTGTCAGCGTGAGGGCCCGGCTGGGCGGGCCCTCACCGCCCTGGGCGTCCGCCACCCTGCGGTCCTGCGTGTCCCGGTCCTGGGTGCCGGCGCTGGCCGGGGTCTGCGTGCTGTTCATGGGCGGTGCCGCCCCCGCGGCGGCCTCGGGTGGTCCGATCACGGTGGTGGTAGTGGACAACTCCAACGCCGACTCCTGGCTGGAGATCGACCGGACGGCCAACCTCCAGAACGGCAGCGGCTCGGCGGGCAGCGACCACGACGGTACGGGCTCGCTGGTGGGCGGCCTGCTGGGGCAAGCCCTGGGTCCGGGGTCATCGCCCGCGCCGACGCTCCGCCCGGTGGCGGGAGGCGGCCCGTGACGGCCCGATCGACGCGATCCGAGGAGCGCTCGGACGGGCTCCGCATGCGCCCGCCGCTGACTCGCCGCCGGCTCCTTCGCCGACCCCGGCCGCAGCGAGCGCTGCCGCGCCGGCTCGACCCGTACCTGACGGCACTGGTGGGGACGGTCGGTCTGGCCGCGCTGTTCCCGGCCTCGGGCGGGTCGGCCCGGATCGCCGAGGCGGCCTGCGACCTCGCGGTGGCGCTGCTGTTCTTCCTCTACGGCGCCCGTCTCTCCACCCGCGAGACGCTGGCCGGCCTGCGCCACCTGCCGCTGCACGGGCTGGTGCTGGCCGCCACCTTCGGCCTCTTCCCGCTGCTCGGGCTGGCCTCCGCGCTGCTCACGCCGGTTCCCCTGACCGGGCAGCTACAGACCGGCGTGCTGTTCCTCTGCCTGGTGCCTTCGACGGTGCAGTCCTCGGTAGCGCTCACCGGCGCCGCCGGGGGCGACGTCCCGGCGGCGATCTGCGCGGGCACGTACTCCAGCCTGGCTGGGCTGGTCCTCACCCCGCTGCTGGCGGCCTGGCTGCTGGGCTCGCACACCGGGCTGTCCGCCGACGGGCTGCTGCGGATCGGGCTGCAGCTGCTCGCGCCCTTCCTGCTGGGGCAGGTGCTGCGGCCGTGGCTCGGCGGTCTCCTGGCCCGTCACAAACGGGTGCTGACCCCGGTGGACCGCGGTTCGATCCTGCTCGTCGTCTACACGGCGTTCAGCGCGGCGGTGGCCCAGGGTATCTGGCGCCTGGCGACGCCACTCGCCCTGCTCGGTCTCCTCGCGGTGCTGCTCGCCCTGCTCGCCGCCGCCCTGGCGGCCACCGGGCTCGCGGCCCGGCTGCTGGGGCTCGACCGGCCGGCCCGCATCGCCGCGGTGCTCTGCGGATCGCAGAAGAGCCTGGCCAACGGTCTGCCGATGGCCACCGTCCTGTTCGGACCGGAGGCAGGGCTGCTGGTGCTGCCGCTGATGCTCTACCACCAACTGCAGTTGATGGTCGGCACGGTCCTCGCCGACCGCTGGTCCCGGGCCCCGGCCGTCGCCCGCGAGGGTGGACTGGAATCGGGCGGGCTCACCGGTCCCGGCGCCCCGCCAGTGCCCGGGTGATCCCCCGGCGCAGCCAGGTCGAGGCCCCGGGCAGGTGCCCCAGCCAGTGCAGCCGCTCGGCCGTCGGTTCCGGCCGTCGGGCCAGCTCCAGCACCGCCGCGTACGGGCGGTCGCCCTCCCGCAGGCGCACGGCCACCAGGTCGAACAGCCCGTCCAGAGCCGCACCGGTGAGGGCGGGGTGGGCGGCGAGCAGCCGCAGCAGGCAGTTGTCGTTCCAGGTGCTGTGGCGCCGGGTGGACAGCGCGACCAGCACATCGGCGGGCGCGGCGGGGTTGCGGGCGATCGCGTGCCAGACGAACGGGTACTCGGCCACGGCGAGCCGGCGCAGCACCTGCGGGTTCGAGGTCCACTCGGCCAGCCGGCGGTAGTCCCCGCCGTCGTGCAGGTGGTGCAGCGCCTCGGTGTCGTCCTGCTGGTGGGTGTCGTCCATCTCGAGGCGTCACCCTAAGGCCGACAGGGCCGCGCCGGGCCCGGGCCCGGCGCGGTGGCGGTGCGGGACCGACACCCGCCCGGACCGCGCCGGCACCCGGCTCCTACGCGGAGACTGCGCGGCTCCTCCGCGGCTACTGCGCCGGCGGGGTGAGCCCCCAGACGTCGGGGCTGACCCGGCGGCGTCCGCGGGTGTCCATCGCCAGGGCCTCCCGGTTCATCCTGGCCAGCTCGGTGGAGGAGAGCTGCCGAACACTCGTCAGGGACAGCGCCTCGGGGTTGTTCTCCTGACCCTCGGGGGCGGCCCGGAGCAGGCCCACGCCCGGGGCGTAGAACTTCAGCTGGTGCCCGCCGGACGGGTCGAGGGGAGCCCACTCGTCGACCACCAGGACGCCGTCGAAGGAGCCGGCGGGGACGGTGAGCTGCTGTCCGGTCCGGAGCACCTGGGCGCAGTCCCGGAACTGGATCGACGGGGCGTCGCCCTGGTCGTACGGGGGCGTCTGGGTGCGGGGCCTGGCGAGCATGGCGATGCCCGCGTGGCTGCCCTTGATGCCGGAGGCCCAGGTGGCGGGGGCCCCGACGAGCTTGCCGTGCTCGTACACCTCGGGGTACTCGGCGAGCCCCCACACGGTGCCGCGCCAGTCCTGGGCGAAGATCGCGAGTTCGTCCTCCTCGATCCGGCCCGTCTCGCCGAGGTCCTGGTCGCGGACGACGACTCCGGTGACGCCGTCGATGCGCTTGGTCAGGCCGGTGACGGTGCTGACCACGGTGTGCGGAACGCCGTCCACGTTGCCCTGGAGCGTCAACTGGGTGCCGGGGGCGAGTGGGAGGAAGCGGTTGTCGACGTGCGGTTGGGCCGGGAACGACTGGCGCGGCAGCGGGGGCGGGGGCCCGCAGTCGGGCGTGGCCTGCCGGGGCGTGGCGGCACCGGTTGCCGTCCTGGCCGCCGCACTGGCCGCACCGGCGGCCGGGACGGTGCCGAGCAGGAGGAGGACGGTGCCGGCGGCGGCCAGCACGGCGCTTCTCGGGCCACGACGTTTCATCAAGTGCTCCTTTGCACAGGGGTTTTGGGCTTGCGGTGCCCGAATCTGAGGTAGAGCGAGGGCACGACGAGGAGGTTGAGCATGGTGGAGGTGGCGAGACCGCCGAGGACCACCCAGGCCAGCGGGTACTCGATCTCATGGCCAGGCCGGTTCCCGAGGGCGACCAGGGGCAGCACGGCGAGGCCGGTGGCCAGCGAGGTCATCAGGATCGGCGCGAGCCGCTCCCGCGCCCCGCGCAGGACGAGGGCGGGGCCGAAGGCCTCGCCCTCGTACCGTTCCAGGTGCTGGCAGTGGTTGATGAGCAGGATGCCGTTGCGGGCGGCGATCCCGAACACGGTGAAGAAACCGACCAGCGAGCCGAGCGAGATGACTCCGCCGCCGATCCACGCGGCGAGCGCGCCGCCGGCGAGGGCCATCGGGAGCGTGAGGAAGGAGAGCAGGGCCAGCCGCCAGCTGCGGAAGGAGACCTGGAGCAGTAGCAGGATCGCCACGCCCGCGATCGCGGCGTTGCGCAGGAGGTCACGCTGGGCGGCCTGGCGTTCCTGGTACTCGCCCTGGAACTCGGCGTGGTAGCCGCGCGGCAGCTCGACCTCGTCGACAGCCCGCTGTGCCTCGCGGACGACGGTGCCGAGGTCCCGACCGCGGACGTTGGCGGAGACGTCGATGCGCCGCGAGCCGTTGTTCCGCTCAATCAGGTTGGGCACGGGCTGCACGCTGACCTTGGCGACGTCGCCGAGCCGGACGACCTGGCCCGCCGGGGTGTTGATCGGCAGGTTGCCGATCGCGTCGACGCTGCCGCGGGTCTCGGGGGTGCTCCAGACGACGGTGTCGTAGGCCTTGCCGTCCCGGAAGATGTCGCCGACCTCCTCGCCCGCCACCAGGGTGGCCGCGGCCCGGCGGATGTCACCGGGCTTGAGCTGGTACTGGGCGGCCTTGGCGAGGTCGACCTCGACCTGGATCTGGGGTTCGTCCACCTGCAGGTCGGTGTGGTCGTCGACGATCCCGGGGATGGCGGCGATCCGGTGCTGGATCTCGGCCGCCTTCTCCCGCAGGACGCTCTGGTCCTCGCCGAAGAGACGGATCACGACCGGCTCCTTGCCCCCGCTGAGGACCTCCTGGATCCGCTCGTTCAGGTAGGTCAGCGTGTCGTGGTAGACGCCCGGGTAGCGGTCCACGACGGCTCGGACCGCCTCGAGGGTGCGGTCGTAGTCGGCGTGCGGGTCGATGCTGATCCAGTTCTCGGAGAAGTTGACGCCGACGATCTCCTCGCCCTGGAAGGCCTGACCGATGTGGGTGCCGAAGCTGTCGCGGACTCCGGGGATGGCCCGCAGGTCGGCGCTGAGCAGCTTGGTCAGCCGGGTCTGTTCCTCCACCGAGGTGCCCGGAGTGCTGATCAGGTGGATCAGCAGGCTCCGCTCCTTGAAGGTGGGGAAGAGCTCCTGGCCCAGCCGCGGCACCACGAGGCCGGCGGCGAGCACCAGCAGGGCGGAGACCACGTAGGCGGCGCGCGGCCGTCGCAGGATCCGCGAGAGCACGGCGGTGTAGGCGCGCTGGACGGACCGCATCAGCGGCGAGAAGCGCCGTTCCACCCGGGCCCGGCGCAGCAGGATCAGCGACAGCGCGGGCGTGACGGTCAGTGCGACCAGCATCGACGCGACGATGGCCAGGGTGTAGGAGACGGCGAGCGGGCGGAAGAACGCACCGGTCAGCCCCTCCAGCAGGAAGACCGGGACGGCGGCCGCGACGATGATGAGGGTCGCGTAGACGATCGGGCTCCGGACCTCGAGCGAGGCGTTGAGGATGACCCTGGCGATCGGCTCGTCGGAGCCCGTTCTCCGGCGCTCGCGCAGCCGTCTGAGGATGTTCTCCACGTCGATGATCGCGTCGTCCACCACCGCGCCGAGGGCGATCACCAGGCCGGCCAGCGTCATCGTGTTGATGGTGGCGCCCGTCCGGTGCAGCACCCAGATGGCGGCGGTGAGCGAGAGCGGGATGGTCAGCACGCTGATCAGCACCACCCGCCACTCGAAGAGGAAGGCCATCAGGATCAGCAGGACCAGCAGGAAGCCGAGGACCAGGGCCTGGGTGAGGTTGTGGATCGCGGTCTCGATGAAGGAGGACTGGCGGAACACCGTGGTGTCGAAGGCGATGCCGGGCAGTCCGGGCTGCAGTTCCTTGATCGCGTCGTCGATGCCCTTGCTGATCTGCAGCGTGTTGCCCCAGGGCAGCTTCTCGACGACCAGCAGCAGTCCGGGGCCGTCGCCGACCACCGCGTCGCCGATCAGCGGCTGGTGGTCCTCCTTCACCTGCGCGACGTCGCCGAGCAGCGTCAGCTGCCCGTTCTTCGCCGGCACCGGCACCTTGGCGAGGTCCTGGGGGGTGACGATCGGCAGGACGTGCCGGACCGGGATGCGCTGGTTCGGGTTCTCGAAGAAGCCGCCCGCGCCGATGACCGATCCGTTGGAGAACCGCAGCAGGCCGGAGTCGACCGAGTCGGCGGTCACCTCCATGACGCTGTCCAGCGGGACGCCGCGGTCCTGCATCTTCGCCGGGTCGACCTGGACGGTCATCAGCTGCAGCCGCTCGCCCCAGATGGCCACGTTCGCGACGCCGGGCACGCGCAGCAGGCGGGACCTGATCTCCCAGTAGGCGGTCATCGACATCGTGACCAGCGAGTGGTCGCGGGAGGACATGCCGATCTGGACCACCCGGCTGGTCGCCGAGACCGGCGGCAGCATCACCGGCGGGCTGGCCCAGGTCGGCAGGCTGGAGGTGACCTGGGCCAGCCGTTCCTGGACCAGCTGACGGGCCTGCAGCAGATCGGTGCCGTCGTGGAAGACCAGTTGGACCGAGGACAGCTGCGGCACCGACTTGGAGCGCAGCTCGTGCAGGCCCGCGATGCCGTTCAGCGCCTGCTCGACCGGGACGGTCACCAGGGACTCCACGTCCGTGGTCGACAGGCCCAGGGCGATCGTCTGCACCTCCACCTGCGGCGGCGCGAACTCCGGGAAGACGTCCACCCGGGCCTTGGGGATCTGCGCGACGCCGATCGCCATCATGGCAGCGGCCAGTGCCACCACCAGGTAGCGGAAGCGCAGGCTGGTGGCGACGAGCCAGCGCATCAGCGTGTGCCGCTCCTCGCCGAAACCGGTCGGACCGCCGGCGCCGGTAGGGCCGCCGGTACCGGCAGGGCCGCCGGCGCCGGTGGGGCCCGCGCCAGTGGGGTCCGCACCGGTGGGGCCGGTCACTGCTCACCCCCCACGCCGAGTTCGGCGCCCAGCAGTTCGGCCGCCCCGACCGTCACCACCCGGGTGCCGGCCGGCGGTCCCGAGGTGAGCACCACGTTGTCGCCGATGACCGCGCCCAGCTCCACCTTGGTGCGGACGTAGCGCAGCGGCTCGGGGTCGGTGTAGACCCAGGTGCTGCCGTCCTCGCGGAACAGGACCGCGCTCAGCGGCACGCCGGGCTGCCCGGACGCCAGGACGGTCACCGGGGTGGTGGCGATGCCGATCCGCTTGGCCGCGTCGTCGGTCAGCTGGACGGCCAGCTCGTTCGTCGCCGGGTCGGTGACGACCGTGGCGGGCGTGTCGGCGGTGCTCCCCCCGGAGGAGTCGGACGAACAGGCGGGAAGGACGGCGAGCGCGGCCAGCAGGAGGGCGGCGGGAAGGTGGCGTCGCATCTCAGATCCCGTCCGCTGCGTCGTCGCGGGTGCCCGGCCCGATGCGGAGGTAGAGGGCGGGCAGCACGACCAGGGCGAGCAGGGCGGTCGTGAGCAGTCCGCCGAGCGCGACCACGGCCAGCGGATGCAGCACCTCCAGGCCGGCGACCGGCCCCACGACGGCTGCCGGCAGCAGCACCGCCGCCGTGGCCAGGGCGGTGAGCAGCACGCTGCCGGCCCGGGCCCGGGCGACCGCCACCACCCCGTCCGCCGTGGGCGGTCCGGCGGCCTGGAGGTCGCGGACGACCAGGACGACCGCCCGCACGGCGAACACCAGCACCAGCAGCAGCCCGGCCAGCGCGCCCGCCGACATCACCCCGCCGACCGCGTAGGCCGTCAGGACCCCGCCCGCACCGGCGAGCGGCAGGAGCACCAGCGCCAGCCCGGCCAGCCGCCAGCTGCGGAAGGCGGCCTGGAACAGCAGCAGGAAGGCCACCAGCACGGCCGCGGCGATCAGCCCCGTCACCAGGTCCCGGTGCTGCTGGTCGGCGGTGTCGCTGTACACCTCGGCGTGGTACTCGTACGGCATGGCGAGCTGCCGGACCTTGTCCCGCACTTCGGTGAGCACCGCGGGGAGGTCCCGCCCCCGGACGTCGGCGGTGACGTCCAGGCTGCGTGAGGTGCCGTCATGGGTGACGACGGCCGGGAAGGGCGCGATCCGCACGGAGGCGACGTCACCGAGCCGGACCTGCCCGCCGTCCGGGGTGTCGATCGGCAGTTCCTGCACCTTGTCCGGGGAGCTGCGGGTCTCCGGCGTGCCGATCACCACCACGTCGTAGACCTGCTGGTTCTGGTAGAAGCTGCCGACGGGCAGTCCGGCGAAGACGGTGGCCGTCATGCGCCGGACGTCTCCCGGCTTGATCCCGTACCGCTGGGCCGCCGCCAGGTCGACCTTGACCTCGATGGTCGGCTGCTCGGCGGGGAGCGGGACGCGCGTGTCCTCGATGCCGGGGACGCCGGCGATCGCCTTGCGCACCTCCTCGGCCCTGCCGCGCAGCGTCTCCAGGTCCGGTCCGTAGACGCGCACCACGACCGGGGCGGTGGTGTCGTGCCGGGTGCCGACCGCGTCCACCCGCTCCTCCTCGTACGTCACCACGCGGGTGCTCACGCCGGGGTAGTCCCGGACGGCCCGCTCGATCCGGTCGACGGCCGGCCCGTAGTCGGCGTCGCCCTGGATGGTGACCCACAGCTCGGCGGCATCCACGTTGTCGGTCCGGTCGGAGGTGACGGCCCGTCCGACGTGCGCTCCGACGCTGCGGACCCCGGGCAGGGCGCGGAGCCGCTCGGCCACGCCGGCGCTGGTCCGGCTCATCTCGGGCAGGGAGGTGCCGGGCGCGGCCTGCAGCTGGACCAGCAGCTCCCGGTCGTGCGGGGTGGGGATCAGCCCCTTGCCACCGAGCTGGGGCACGACGGCGACCGCGGCGAGGACGAGCACGGCGACGACGCTCGCCAGCGCCGCGCCCCGGTCCACGACGGCGTGCGCGCAGCGGTCGAACAGCTGGCCGGAGGCCTGCGCCGGGCGCCGCGGCCGCACCCGCTCCCCGGGGAGCAGAAAGGCCCCCAGGGCGGGCGTGACGACGAGCGCGACGACCGCGGAGACCGCCACCGCGAGCATGTACGACAGCACCAGCGGACGGGTGAAGGCCCCGCCCACGCCGGTCAGCGAGAGCAGCGGCAACGCCGCCAGCAGCACGATCAGTGTCGCGTACAGCGCGGGGCCGCGGACGGTGGCCGAGGCCTCCACCACGACGGAGAGCGCGGACCGCCCGTCGTGGGGCTCGCGCAACCGCCGCCGGACGGTCTGCACGTCGGTGATCGCGTCGTCGATCACCGCGACGAGCGCCACGGCGAGCCCGGCGACCAGCATCAGGTCGAGTGACGCCCCGCGCGCGTGGAGCACGAGCAGCGCGGTCAGCAGGGAGGTGGTGAGCGAGACCAGACCGACCAGGGCGGCCCGCCACGAGCGGAACCACAGCGCCACCACCGCGACGAACAGCACCAGCCCGAGCAGCGCCCACAGACCGACGTTGCGGGCCACCGCGTCGAGGTAGCTCGCCGGCCGGTAGAGGGTGGAGTCCACGCTCACCCCCGCCAGTCCGGGCTTGAGCGCCTCCAGCGCGTCGTCCACCTCCCGGGTGAGCGTACGGGTGTCCGCGTCCGGGAGCTGCTCCACGACCAGCATGACGCCGACGCCGTCGGGGAGCACCGCGTCGCCGATGAGCGGCTGGTTGCCCTGCTGAACGGTGCTCACGTCGCCCAGCCGCAGGGCCTGGCCGGTCGTGCCCTCCAGGCTCACCTGGGCCAGGTCCTGCGGGGTGGTGATCGGCAGCACGTGCTGGATGGAGAACCGCTGGCTGGAGGTGTCGATGAAGCCGCCGGTCCCCGGCGTGGAGGCCTCGACGAAGGTCAACGGGGACACCCACATCGCGTTGCCGGCGGTGGTGACCACCTGGTCCAGGCCCACCTGCTTGGCGTGCAGCTGCGCCGGGTCGACCTGGACCTGCAGCTGCCGGTCGCGCTGGCCCCAGATGACCACGTTCGCGACGCCGGGGATGCCCGCCAGCCGGGGTTTGATCTTCCACCGCGCCAGGGTGGACAGCTCGGGCCCGGAGATCTCCTTCGAGGAGAGCGCGATCATCATCGCCCGGCTGGTCGAGGACATCGGCTGGATCATCACCGGCGGGGTGCCGACGTTGGGCAGCGCCCGGGACTGGGTGAGCCGCTCCTGGACGACCTGCCGGGCGCGCAGCATGTCGGTGCCGGGCTGGAAGATCAGGTCGATGGCCGAGAGCCCGGGCCCCGACGCCGAGCGCAGCCGGTCCAGCCAGGGCACGCCGATCAGCAGGTCCTGCTCCAGCGGCACGGTGACCAGCTGCTCCACCTCGGCGGCGGACAGCCCGGGGGCTTCGGTCTGGATCTGCACCAGCGTCGGGGTGAACTGCGGGAAGACCTCCACCCGGGTGTGCGGCAGGTTCAGCAGACCGAGCGCCAGCAACAGAACGACGGCCCCGGCCACCAGCACCCGGAACCGCACGCTGAGCCGAAGGATTCTGCGCATCAATGCCTCGCGGTCGCCGTCCGGTCCGATGGCGCACCGTCACCCGCACACGTCGGCGACGAACGGTGGCGCACCGCGCCTGTCTGGCGACCAGCCTCAGCGCGCTCCGGACGCGCCGCAACCGCAGAGCCGGGCCGGGGAGCCGACCGGATGACCGGGCGGCCGCGGGCCCGCCGTCAGCGGATGTAGTAGGCCCGGTTGTGGGCGGCGACCGGCGGGGACTGGTAGGTCCAGACCCCGGCGGCCGGGGCGTCGGCGATCAGACGGGCGAGGTCGCGGGCGGACTCCTCAGCGGGGTTGCCGAGGTCGAGCCGGACGCGGTCGGCGGTGCGGTCGTCCAGGGCGTAGTAGCGGTAGGGCTGGTACACGTTGAGCGGACCGGCGAGCAGCCTGCCCTCGTCGTCGGTGCCGTAGCCGGTGATCGGGGTGTTGTTGACCGATTCGGGAGTGAGGCCCACCAGGTCGACGTCCAGGGCGAGGAGTTCCTCCTCGTGGCGCTCCAGCCCGTCGGACCCGAGGGTGGCGCGGCGACAGGAGACGGACCAGCGTTCGCGGACGGCGGGCGCGTTGAGGGAGGGCAGTGTGCTCTCGAACCAGCCCGGGTGCTTGGGCTCGGCGTAGAGCCGGCGCCCGGCGTCGATGGCGAGCGGATTGTCGCAGAGCACATGCAGCCGGGCGATGCCGAGCAGCTTGGTCTGGTCGTAACCCCGGGCGTACTGGCCGTAGTTGAGCGCCGGGATCCGGTCCTCGGCGAACAGCGGATGGGCGATCAGGTTGATCTCCAGCTCCTGGGTGATGCCGCCGCCGTTCGGGTACTGGGCGAAGTAGAGCTGGTAGTTGAGCGACACGCAGGCCCCGCCGTCGAAGGCGGCGACGTTCAGCCCCGGGTGGCGCTTGCCGAGCACCTCGCGCGCCCGCTCTCGGTCGACCAGGTAGTCGACGCCGATGTTGTGCAGCGCGCCGTAGTGGAAGGGCAGGTGGTAGGGCTCCGGTACGGGCGGCAGGGGCAGGCCGGTCATGAGTGCTCCGAGGGCGAAGGGGATCCGGGTGTACGGGCGGTGGAGGGGTTGTCACCCTGCCGGGTTCGTCACGGCTGAAGGGGCGTGACGACTGCCGGCCGGTGCAGGTCCAGCAGGTCCCGGTGCATCCGCTCGGCGCTGCGCAGCGCCAGGGCGGCCATGGTGAGCGAGGGGTTGGAGGTGCCGAGCGAGGGCATCGAGCCGCAGCCGACGGCGTACAGGTTGGGGTGGTCCCAGCAGCGCTGCCAGTGGTCGACCACGGAGGTGGCGGGCGAGTCGCCCATGAGGTGGGTACCGCCGGCGTGGCCCGCGCCCCGGTAGCCGTGGACGGTTCCCCGGTGCTCCAGCCGTCCCGGCCAGCCGACCGCGGGGTACGCGGTGTGGTCCTCGGCGCCGAGCAGGGCGAAGAGCTGGTCGGAGACGGCCCGGGCGGAAGCCATGCCCTCGCGGACGTAGTCGGAGAGGTCGTAGCGGACGGCGGGCACGGGCAGGCCCAGCGGGTCGCGCCGGTCCGGGTCGAGGGTCACCCGGTTGGCCGGGTCGGCGGGCTGCTCCAGCTCGAACTGGAGGGAGAACTGGCGGCTGGACGCAGCCGGCGCTGCCCGCGCAGAGCGGTCCGTCGGCGGAGCCGGGGCGGGTCGGCACCCCGTTGCGGGCGTGCGGGGTGCCGGTGACGGCGAGCCGGGCGGGTTCCGGTAGGGCGGGGTCGCGGACGGACCGGCCGTCGAGCGCGTCGGCGAGCTGCCGGTCGAGGAAGCTCGCCGGGATGGCCCGCATCGGGAAGGCGTAGTCGTCCGGGATGGGCAGTCCGACGGCGCTGCGCTGCTCCTCGGCGTCGGCGGCGACGCCCAGCTCGCGTTCGGCGGCTCGGTAGTGCGGCTCCAGGTCGTGGTAGCCGATCGGCCAGTTGCGGCCGTGCCCGAGGTCGCCGGTGCGGAAGTCCTCGGGGTGCATGCGCGGGGTGAGCCCGGTCCAGAGCAGGCCGGTGCCGCCGTTGGCGCGCAGGTAGCCGCTGGCGTAGGGCAGCGGGCCGTACTGGCGGAGGTGTCCGGTGGCGGTGAAGCCGCCGTCGGGCAGGCCGGTGAGGTCGCTGACGTCGGGTGACGGTGCCTCGGGGCTGTGCGGGTAGGGCGAGGTGGGCGGTCCGCCGCCGGCGGCGCGGTGGGCGGCGGAGGCTTCGGCTCCGGTGGGCGCGGCCCGTCCGGCCTCCAGGACGAGCACCCGCCGGCCCTGCGCGCCGAGGTGGTGGGCGACCAGCGTTCCGGCGAAGCCCGCGCCGACCACGACGGCGTCCCAGTGCGTTTCCGAATGCGTTTCCGAATGCGTGCTCATCGGGCCTCGCCTCCCCGGGGCTCCCGGCCGCTGGGGTGCGCGCCGGGTTCCGCGCCCAGGGGTGCCTCGGCCCAGCTGCCGTGCCCGGGGGCGGCGCCGGGCGGGGTGGCCCGGAAGGTCCGCCAGACCAGGCCCTGGTCGTGGGCGCGGGCGGAGCTGGGTGCCTCGCCGGGCCAGGCGCCGACGTACCAGAGGTGGACGAGGGCGTGCTCGTCGCGGACCCGGTGGGCCAGCACGGTGCGGTGGTGCTCCTCCGCCATGCCGGTGGCACGCAGCTCGGGGACGTCGAAGCCGGTGAGTTCGGCGCAGACGCGCAGGAACTCGTCCGGGTCGGCCAATTCGTCGACCTCGGCGGCCTGGACGGGATCCCAGCGCTCCGCCAGGTCGTAGTCGGCCGGACGATCCTCGGACACGGACACGCGGGCACCCCACGATCGGCAGCGGACGGCCACGGAAGCGGTGACCGGGCGACGGAGGTCCGGGCATCGGGTGGCCAAGACATGACAGGTACGGAGGGCCGCACCTCGTCGCGCGGCCGGATCTGCCGTCGTGATCCTGCCGCCGGCGCTCACCGCCGGAAACCCGTTGCCCGAATCTGCCCGGACTTGATCACCTGCTGCCCGGTCGACCGCCTTTCACCTTCGCCGGGCGACCGATTCCGCTCGGTGGCGGTCGGCACGGCAGTCAGCGGATCGGTCAGCGGGCGGTCAGTCCAGGGCGCGCACCGCCTCCAGCACGTCCAGCCCCAGCTCCGGGTCGGCGTCCTCGGGCAAGCTGACGGAGAGCCGGGTGACCAGGCCCGCGTACCGGCGGCGGAGCTCCCGGGCGACCTCCTCGACCGAGCCGGACACCGCGAAGGTGTCGAACACCTCGTCGTCGATCAGCGCGGCCATCTCCGCCCAGCGCCCGCGCACCGAGTGGGTGTGCAGCTCCTCCTGCAGCCCCTCCCACCCGTGCTGCGCCAGCACCGGGCGGTAGGCCGGCGTGGAGGCGTAGAAGGCGAGCCGCTCACGCGTCGCGGCCCGGTTGGCCGCCAGCTCCTCCTCGGTGCGCCCGGCGGCGGTGAGGACGTTGCCGACGATCTCGAACGGGCGCCGCGTCCACCCGGCCCCCTCCGCCTCGGACCGCGCCCGCTCCTCGGTCAGGCCGGGCAGCACCTGCTCGGCCAGGTACGCGGTGGAGGAGAACGGGTGGCTGAGGAAGCCGTCGGCGACCGCCCCGGCGGTGCGGGTCATCAGCGGCCCGACGCCAGCGAGCAGGATCCGCGGCACCCCGGCCGGGACGGGGTCGGGCGAGAAGACCGGGGTCATCACCGTGTGGGTGTAGAACTCGCCCCGGAAGCGCAGCCGTTCGCCGGTCTGCCAGCTGTGCCAGATCGCCCGCACCGCGTGCACGTACTCGCGCATCCGGGCGGCCGGACGGTCCCAGGGCATTCCGAAGCGCTTCTCGACGTGCGGCTTGACCTGCGAGCCCAGCCCGATGACGGCCCGTCCGCCGGAGGCCGCGTGCAGCCCCCAGGCCTGGTAGGCCAGCGTCATCGGGGTGCGGGCGAAGGCCACCGCGATGCCGGTGGCGAGTTCGATCGAGGTGGTCCGGTCGGCGGCGCGGGCGAGCTGGAGGAACGGGTCGTACGCGGTCTCGGCGACCACCAGCCGGTCCATGCCGCGGCGTTCGGCCTGCTCGGCGGCGTCCAGGATCCCGGCCGGGTGTCCGGAGGCGGTGGCGTCGAGGCGGAAGGCGGCGGGTCGGTCCATGCGGTGCTCCTGGTCGCGGGCTGCGGTGCTACCGGGGTAGCCTGCCACGCCGTCGGCACCGCCACCGCAACGGACGCCAGGCCCTCTCTTTCGGATCTTGGCGTGCGCCCGGCAAGATCCGAAAGAGAAGGCCTCTAGACCGCGAACAGCCCGTCCAGGTGCCGGTCGACGGCGGCGAGCGCGGCGGCCGGCTCGACCACGTCCAGCTCCAGCAGCGTGGTGAACCCGGTGAGCGCGAGCAGCAGGTCGGTCTCCACCGCCGGGTCGCGGTCCGCCGCGATCAGCCCGTCGGCGACCGCCTGCCGGACGACCCGCTCGACCGTCGCCCGGCCCTCCAGCAGCCCGCCCCGCGCCCGCGCGTGGACCTCCTCGTCGTGCAGCGCCTCCAGCACGTAGGCGGCGCTCATCCGGCTGGTCGCCCGCGCGTCGGCGTGCAGCGGCAGCATCTCGACCAGCATCGCCCGCAGCACCGCGCGCGGGTGCGGCCGGTCGCCGAGCTCCGCCAGCGCCCGGCCGACGCGCAGCGCGCTCTGCTCGCCGGCGAAGTCCATGGCGAAGGTGAGCATCGCGGCGCGGGAGGTGAAGTAGTGCTGGAGCTGCCCGAGCGACATGCCCGCCTCCTGGGCGACCTCGCGCATCGTCAGGTGGGTGGCGCCGCGCCGCTCCACCACCCGCCACAGTGCCCGGGCGATGGTCTCGCGGCGCTCCTGGTGGTCCACCTGCTTGGGCATGTCCTGCCGCTCCTCCGAACTCGTTCCCGCACGTCCTCCGTACGGCTTCCCCGTACAGTCTCTCCCACCACCCTTTCCAATACGCTTGACATAATACAGTTGACCTATAACGCTGGAGGGACCTTCCGAAGGAGGAGCGTCCACATGCTCACGCAACCCGTCGCCCACACCGCCGAGGGAACCGTCCGCGGCTTCCTGGACCGGGGGCTCGCGGTCTTCCGCGGCATCCCGTACGCCCGGCCGCCGGTCGGAGCGCTGCGGTTCGCCGCCCCCGTCCCACCCGAGCGCTGGGACGGCGTCCGCGAAGCCCACGAGTTCGGCCCGGTCGTCCCGCAGTCCGGTCCGCTGCCCGCGGTGCCGTCCCGGGACGGCACCGACTGGCTCACGCTCAACGTCTGCACCCCGGATCCGGGCCGGGCCGGACTGCCGGTCCTGTTCTGGATCCCCGGCGGCGGGTACATCTCGGGCACCGCCAACGACCCGCTGTACGACCCGGTCGAGCTCGCCCGCGCCGGACTGGTCGTGGTGAGCGTCAACTACCGGGTGGGCGCGGAGGGTTTCGCGCTGCTGGAGGGCGCCCCGGCCAACCGGGCCTTCCTCGACCAGATCGCGGCCCTGCGGTGGGTGCGGCGCAACATCGCCCGGTTCGGCGGCGACCCGGACCGGGTGACCATCGCCGGCCAGTCCGCCGGGGCCGGGTCGGTCGCGGCGCTGCTGGCCATGGGCGAGGCGCGCGGCCTGTTCCGGCGGGCCGTCGCCGCCACCGTCCCGGGCAACTTCTGCACCCCGGCGCTGGCCGCCGAGGTCACCGCCGAGCTCGCGAAACCGCTCGGCACCGCCGCCACCGCCGCCGCGCTCGCCGAGGTCGACCCCTGGCGCCTGGCCGCGGCGGTCACCGAGCTCGGCACGGCGCTCCCGCAGCACCTCGACCGCTGGGGACGGCTCGCGCAGAGCGGCATCGCCACCGTCCCGGTCGTCGACGGCGAGGTCCTGCCCGCCACGCCCTGGTCCGTCCTGGCCTCCGGCCGGGCGGACGGCGTCGACCTGCTGGCGAGTCACACCCGCGACGAGTTCCGGCTGTTCAGCGTCCTCAGCGGCCGGCTCGGCAGCTTCACCGACGCGGAGGCCCGCCTCGCCCTGGAGCTGTTCGCCCCGGCGCCGTCCGGACCGGACGACTACCGCGCCGCGTATCCGGGCGCGACGGCCTCGGAGCTCCTCGAAGCGGTCAGCTCCGACGCCCTCTTCCGGATGCCCGCCCTCCGGCTCGCCGAGGCCAACGCCGCGGCCGGCGGCACCTCGTACCTCGCCGAACTGACCTTCCCCGCCCCGGCGATGGGCGGCGTGCTCGGTGCCTGCCACGGCCTGGACGTCCCGCTGGCGTTCGGCACCCTGGGCAGCCCCATGGGGCAGCGGTTTCTCGGCGACCCGCCCTCCCCGGAGGCCGTCCGGGTCTCCCGGGAGCTGCAGCAGGCCTGGGTCCGCTTCGCCACCACCGGCGACCCGGGCTGGCCCGCCTTCGATCCGGACGGGCAGGCCACCCGGGTCCTGGACGCCCGCTCGGAGACCGTCCGCTACCCCGAGCAGGCCTCCCGCGACATCTGGGCGGGGCGCCCCCTCACCGCCTACGACCTCCGCTGACGCAGGCCGTGCGGCGGGAGGGATACCCGGGCTGCGGCTACGCCTGCAGCAGCTTCAGCAGCTCGGCGGCCACCAGCGCGGAGGAGGCCGGGTTCTGACCGGTCACCAGGTTGCGGTCGACCACCGAGTGCGGCGCCCAGGGCTCGCCCTCCTGGAAGTCCGCACCGAGGGCGACCAGCCGGTCCTGGAGCAGCCAGGGCGCCCGGTCCGCCAGGCCGGCCTGGGTCTCCTCGGCGTTGGTGAAGCCGGTGAGCCGGTACCCGGCGAACGGCGAGCCGCCGTCCTCGGTGCGGGCGGCGAGCAGCGCGGCCGGGCCGTGGCAGACCACACCGAGCGGACGACCGGAGGCCAGCGCCCGGGTGAGCAGGCGGCCGGAGTCGGCGTCGACCGCCAGGTCCTCCATCGGACCGTGGCCGCCGGGGTAGAAGACGGCGTCGTAGTCGGCCGGGTCGACCTCGGCCAGCACCAGCGGCCGGCGGAACTCCCCGATCGCCTCCAGCGCCTCGGCCGTCCCCGGGTCGGTCAGGCTGGCCCGGTCGGCGACCGGGACGACGCCGCCCGGGGTGGCGACGGTGACCCGGTGGCCGGCGGCGGTGAGGGCCTGGTACGGGACGACGGCCTCCTCCGCCCAGAAACCGGTCGGGTGCTTGGTGCCGTCGTTCAGCGTCCAGACGTCCGAGCCGGTCAGGACGAACAGGATGTCGGCCATGGTGGGTGCCTCCAGTGGTGCGGTCCCCGCCGCGACGACCCCGCCGCGGCGCTCACGCCGTCGAAGCTAGACCGGGTGAGCCCACGGGAACCAATGGGCCACGCGATGTGAGCCATCGGAATTTCGATGGCTCCCCCGGTCAGCCCAGCCATCGGAATCCCGTAGGCTCGACGGCATGAGCGATCGGCTGCCGCCGGGCTCCGGCCCGCTGGACCTCAACCAACTGCGGACCTTCCTCGCCGTGCACCGCGCGGGCTCCTTCACCGCGGCCGCGCACCTGCTGGGCCTGTCCCAGTCCACGGTGACCGCGCAGATCCGCGCGCTGGAGCAGCGGCTCGGCCGGGAGCTGTTCGAGCGCCGGGCGCGCGGGGTCAGCCCGCTGCCGTACGCCGACGACCTCGCCGGCCGGCTGGCGGTGCCGCTGGACCAGCTGGCGGGGCTCGGCGACGGAGGCGGCGACGTGCCGGAGCCGGTCCACCTGGCCGGCCCGGCCGAGTTCCTCGGCACCGTCCTGCTGGCGGACCTCGCACCGCTGGTCGCCGAGGGCGTCCGACTGCGGGTCAGCAGCGGGCTGACCGACCCGCTGCTGGAGGAACTCCGGGCCGGGCGGCACGACCTGGTGGTCGCCACCCGGCGCCCGCGCGGCCGGACCCTGCTCGCCGAGCCGCTGGCCGACGAGGAGTTCGTCCTGGTCGCCGCTCCCGTGTGGGCCGAGCGGCTGGCCGGCCGGGAGCTACCCGAGGCCCTGGCCGAGGTGCCGCTGCTCAGCTACGCCGAGGACCTGCCGATCACCCGCCGCTACTGGCGCCACGTCTTCGACCGGCGGCTGCACGCCCGGGCCGCGGTCACCGTGCCGGACCTGCGGGCGGTGCTCGCGGCGGTGACGGCGGGCGCGGGCTGGAGCGTGCTGCCCGGCTACCTGTGCCGCGCCGAACTCGCCTCCGGGGCACTGCGGTTGCTGCGCGAGCCGGCCGACCCGCCGATCAACACCGCCTACCTGGTCCGGCGCCCGGCCGGCTCCGCCAACCCGCACGTCGCCCTGGTCCGCGAGCACCTGCTGGCGGCGGCCCGCAACTACTGAGACCCGGGGCGACGTCCCGGCCGACGGCGTTGCGGCGGGCGGCGCAGCAGCACCGCCGCGGTGGCGAGCAGCAGGCCGCAGACGGACCACAGCACGATCTCGGCACGCCCGACGGGCTGCTCGGGGAAGCGCGCGCCCGGCCCGGTCGGCTGCGGGCCGAACCGGGACCTCAGCTCGCCCGCGTCCAGCGTCACCTGCTTGACCGCCGACTCGCCGAACGCCGCCGTGGTGTCGATGTGCACGCTCGACACCGGGTAGGGGAAGCGCTGCCAGAACACCCCGGCCTCCGCGCGGGCGACGGCCAGCGCCTCGTCCCGGTCGTGCTCCCGGCCCGAGTACCGGACGTCGAGCCGGTAGCCGTCGGCGCTCCGGTCGCCGACGGTGAAGCAGGCGAAGGCCGGCAGGTCGTCCTGCAGCTCCTGGACCCCGGGGAAGCCCGGGGCGCACGGCCCGTTCCAGTCCGAGGCGGTCGCCGCTCCCCAGCCGGCCAGCGCCGCGACCGCCACGGCGGCCACCACCGCCGTCCAGGGCGTGCGCCGGGTGGTCGGGCGCCGCGGCTCGTGGGGCGGGGTGGGTCTGTCGTCGCTGCTGTCCATCTGTCCGTCCGCGCGAAATGATCACTGCCGCCGGGTCGGCGGGGGTACAGCATGCCGGAGGGCCGGTCCGACCGGTACGCCGGGGTGCGGTCGACCGGCCCCGAAGGCGGATCAGCGGGTCGGCTCGGCGAGGTCGGGCTGCCGGGGCCCTGTTGCCGGGGTCGGGCTGCCGGGGCCCTGTTGCCGGGGTCGGGGCTGCCGGGGTCAGATCGCCAGGTCGCGCCGCTCCAGCAGGCGGAACGCCGCCAGCAGTCCGAGCAGGCCGACGCCGGTGAGCACGCCCAGCGCCGCCCACGGCACGCCGCCGTGGCCGAGCACGTCACCCGGGGCGTAGTAGTGGAACGGGCTGAGGTAGCGCAGCGCCCGGGCCGGGGACCAGGCCAGCGCGACGAAGTTGAGCGCGAAACCGACCGCGCCGAACACGACGGCGGCGCCGATCACGTGCGCCCGGCGCCGGGTGAGCGCGGACACCGCCAGCACCGGACCGGTCAGGCAGAATGCGAGGGCGCAGCCGAGCAGTCCGGCGGTGAACACCGCGCCCTCCGGGACGGCGTCGCGCAGCTTCGGGGAGAACGCGACGCCGAGCGCGACGGTCAGCGTGGCGGCCGCGTTGAGCGAGGCGGAGGCGGCGAACAGGGCGCCGGCGCGTTCGGCGAGCAGTCGGCGCCGGGAGACCGGACGGGTCATCAGCAGCTCGATGGTGCCGGACTCGACATCGGCCGCGACGGCGGCGGCGCCGAGCGAGCCGATCACGGTGAGCTGGAGGGCGATCCAGAACGGGTGGGTGAGCCCGGCGCCCAGCAGGCCGGGGTAGCTGGCGATGGAGATGTCCCCGTTGGAGCCGCTGAAGGCCCGGAAGGCGCCGGGCGGGTTGCGGCGGGCGGCGCCGAACAGCTCGTCGGGCGCGACGGTCCCGGCGATCACCACGATCAGGGTCTCGAAGACGACCATGCCGAGCATCAGCGAGAGCAGCATCCGGCGCCGCCGGTGCAGGGCGAGCCAGACCAGCGGGAGACGACGGCTGACGGTGCCCGGGTTCACGGCGACTCCTCGGATGTCGGCGAGTGGCTGTCGTCCGCGCGGTAGAGGTCGAGGAAGGCCTCGTCCAGGCCCGCCTCCTCCACGGTCAGGTCGGCCACCGGCAGCTCGGCCAGCAGGGTGCGGACGGCGGGGACGACCTCGTCCGGCGGCACCAGCAGCTCCACCCGCCCGCCGTCCCAGCGCGGGGACCACCGTTCGGCGTCGCCGAGCCGGCGGGCGCCCTGCCCGTCGGCAAAGACCAGTCGGACCCGGCGGGCCCGGGCCTGGCGCAGTTCGGCGACCGAGCGGACGGTCACCAGCCGGCCGTGGCGGACGATGGCGACCCGGCCGCAGGTGCGCTGCACCTCGGGCAGCACATGGCTGGAGAGCAGGACGGTCCGCCCGGCGGCGGCCTCCTCGGCGAGCAGTTCGTAGAAGGTCTCCTGGACCAGCGGGTCCAGCCCCTCGCTCGGCTCGTCCAGCACCACCACGGGGGGCCGGTGCTGGAGCGACTGGACGAGCCCGAGCTTCTGCTTCATGCCGCGCGAGTACTCGCCCACCGGGCGCGCCAGGTCGGACCGGGTGAGCTTCAGCCGCTCGCACAACTCGCCCTGGCGCGGCACGGGGGCGCCCTGGAGGGCGGCGAGCAGGTCGAGGGTCTGCTGCCCGGTGAGCTCGGGGTAGAGCCGCAGTTCGCCGGGCAGGTAGCCGATCGAGGGGGCGAGCCGACGGTGGTCGGCCACCGGGTCCAGGCCGAGCACCCGCACCTGCCCCTCGCTGGGACCGAGCAGCCCGACCAGGCAGCGCAGGGTGGTGGTCTTGCCGGCGCCATTGGGGCCGAGCAGGCCGAACACCTCGCCCGCCGCGACCGACACGTCCAGGCCCTCGATGCCGACCGTGCCGCCGTACCGCTTGGTGAGCGAGCGCAGTTCGATCACCGGCCCGGTTCCGGTTCCGTTCCCGGGTCCGTTTCCACTTCCGTCTCCCGGCATGACCCACCTCCTGTGACGGGTGCGTCGGCCATCAAAGCGCTCGCGGCCGGGCCTGTCGAGAGTCCCGGCCGGAGCAACCGGGTACCGGTCGGCCGTGAGCGACGGGCGACAGGAAGCGGGCAGCGGGGCGGGCGGCGGCTCAGCCCTTGCACACGCCCAGCGGCACCAGGCGGGCGACCTGCCGGGCCAGTCCGGCGGCCTCGGTGACGGCGGCCACCGCGTCGACGTCCTTGTACGCCTCGGGCGTCTCCTCGGCCAGCGCCCGCCACGAGGCGGGGCGGACCGCGATGCCCTGCGCCTCCAGGTCGTTCTTGAGCCGCTCGCCGCGCACCGTGCGCAGCGCCTGGTGGCGGCTGAGCACCCGTCCGGCGCCGTGGCAGGCGGAGTGGAAGGCCTCGTTGTCGGGCAGTCCGACCATGACGTACGAGGCGGTGCCCATGGTGCCCGGCACCAGCACGGGCTGTCCGGCCGCGGCGAGGTCGGCGGGCAGGTCGGGGTCGCCGGGCGGCAGCGCGCGGGTGGCTCCCTTGCGGTGGACGCACAGTTTGCGGGGGACGCCGTCCACCTCGTGGGTCTCCAGCTTGGCGAGGTTGTGCGAGACGTCGTAGACCAGCTCCAGCCCGATGCCGAGCGCGGTGGCGAAGGCGCGGCGGGCCGCCTCGGAGAGCAGCTGCCGGTTGGCCCGGCCGTAGTTGGCGGCGGCGGTCATCGCGCCCAGGTAGGCACGGCCGCGTGGCGAGTCGACCGGGGTGCAGGCGAGTTGGCGGTCCGGGAGGTCGATCCGGTAGCGCTGCAGTTCGCGGTCCATGGCGCGCACGTGGTCGGTGCAGATCTGGTGGCCGAGGCCGCGCGAGCCGCAGTGGATCATGACGCAGACCTGGCCGGGCCGCAGTCCGAAGGCGGCCGCGGTGTCCGGGTCGTACACCCGGTCGACGGCCTGCACCTCCAGGAAGTGGTTGGCCGAGCCGAGGCTGCCGACCTGCTGCAGTCCCCGTTCGACCGCCCGGGTGCTGACCTCGCCGGGGGCCGCGCCGTCCAGGATCCCGCGGTCCTCGCAGCGCTCCAGGTCGCGCGGCACGCCGTGGCCGTGCTCGACGGCGTAGCGGGCGCCGCCGAGCAGGAGTTCGTCCAGCTCCTCCGGTCCGGACAGCTGCCACAGGCCGCCCCGGCCGAGGCCGCGCGGGACGCTCTTGTCCAGCAGGTCCATCAGGCGGCGGATCCGCTCGTGGTCGAGTTCGTCCCGGTCGACACCGGCCGCCAGCAGTCGCACCCCGCAGGAGATGTCGAAGCCGACCCCGCCGGGCGAGACCACCCCGCCTTCGTCGACGTCGGTGGCCGCGACCCCGCCGATCGGGAAGCCGTAACCCCAGTGCACGTCGGGCATCGCGTAGGAGGCGCGGACGATCCCGGGCAGCGTCGCCACGTTCGCCACCTGCTCCAGCGCCTTGTCCCCGGCGGCCTGCGGCAACAGCGCGTCGGAGGCGAACACCACCCCGGGCACCCGCATCGGCGGGCGCTGCTCGATCCGCCAGCGGTAGCGGCCCGCCTCGGTCAGTGCGATCTCCATCCCGTTCACCCGCTCCCGCGCTCAGGTGCCGCCCAGGTACCGGGACGCTCCGGCGCTCAGACGTCCACGGTGACCCGGCAGGTCCAGCCGTGCGGCCCGGCGCGCAGGTCCAGGTCGTGCAGCGAGACGGCCTTCGGCACGGCGCCGACCAGGGCGGCGGTGGCGGCGTCGGCCATCCGGAAGCGCACCGCCACGGTGCGGGCTCCGTCCAGCCCCTCGATGCGGCCGATCGCCAACGCGACGGGCAGTTCGCCCTCCGCGTCCATCCGGTAGATGACCTCCTCCAGGACGCCCGCGAGCAGGTCCGCGTCACTCACCGCGACGACCGTGCAACCGCGCTCGCCGACGATCCGCGCGCCGCTCAGGTCGGCGAAGCTGTCGACGACGGCACGCACCAGCTCGCCGATGCAGCCCTCGGCCGTCGGCGCCCAGGCCTCCACCTGCAGGTCCGCCGTGTGCGGCACGCTCCGGTGACCGCTGCCGGACGGGCCGGCGGGCTCGTGTCCGTCCACGGGCGACGCCTCCCGTACCCGTTGCCGTCCTCCCTCCAGCCTCGTCCCGCGAGCGCTCCGGGGGCAAGTGCGGCCGCCCTCGACGGCCCAGGGCCCTCCACCGAGGACCGCCGCGGCCACGGCCTCCGCGCCCGGGGCCCCGGCCCTGATCGCGGGCATCCGCGCCGGGGATCACCGCCGTACGCGGCCCGACCACACGGACACCGTTCCGTGCAGCGCCCGGCCTCCGGCTCTCGCCAGGTCGAGCCCCCGGGCGAAGGCGTCACGGCGTTCCGCGGGTCCCATCGTCATCAGACCGGGTGGCCAGGTGCCCGGTGGGACGAGGACGACCACGACGGCGCCCCGGCCGTCGACTGCGGAAAGCCAGCCGGGCGTCATCTCGACCCGCCAGCCCGGCTCCCACCCCTGGCGGCCGCCGTCCAGGACCAGGCGTTCCACCAGACCGCCGTTGATGTCGAGCGCCCCGCTCGTCTCGGGTGGCTCACCCGTGGTGGGCCCGAAGCCGCTGGTGACCGCGGCCTCCGCGATGGCGCGGAACCCCTCACCGACCTCCACGATCAGCTCCGCGAACGGCGGCCCCTCCGCCGCCTCGCGCGTCGCCAGCGCCCACACCATCGGAACCTGGCCCTGCGCGTGACCCGGCGGGGAGAACACGATCACCGGGAGCGTTCGAGGCCCCTGGTGTCCGCCATCCGGTCCGGCCTGTGATCGGCGCCGGCTGCGGAATGCCGCAGCCAAGGGGCCGGGCACCAGCGACGCCAGGACCAGGAGGACGACGGCGCCTCCCGCGACGAACTGGATCCAGGCGGAGACCGGCAGGCCGACCCACCACAGCCCCGAACCGAGAACGGCGGGGATCGCGACGGCCCCGACGACGACCAACCGGTCCGCCTCATCCGTCGGGTAGCCCGCCCGGTTCTTCAGGCCGGCCAGGATGGCGTACAGGAAGGCCGCCCCGCCTTCCAGGGCGAGGATCACCAGCCCGGCCAGGGCATCAAGAGGCCACCACGTCATAACCAGGCATTCTGGCCGCCGGGCCCGCCCCCGCACAGTGGCGCAGTTCACTTGACTGATCATCAGACGAACCGGTCTCCCGGCTGTCGACCGGCCGTGGAGGCCGCCGCCCCCTGCCCGGACCTCCGGACGTCGGCCGTCAGGCCACCGAGGCGAGGTAGGCGGCGGTCAGCTCGGGGGTGGCCAGCCAGGCGGCGTGGTCGCTCGGCTCGGCGTAGGTGTTGGCGAGGCGGCGGGCGACCTCCTCGTGCTCGGCGGCGGCCGCGAACACGCCCTGCAGGTGGTCCGGCATGGTCAGCATCGAGGCGGTGAACTCGACGGTGTGGCGGCCGTGTTGCTGCCAGAAGCGCTCGGCGGTGCGACACATCCAGTCGGCGGTGAACGGGGCTTCGCCGTGCTCGACGACGGCCCGCCGGTAGGCCTCCGCCGCGCGGGCCGCGCTGTTGGCGCCCTGGCCGGTGATCGGGTCGTTCACGACCACCGCGTCACCGAGGCCCAGCACGTGGACGGCGTCCACGCCCGAGCCCAGTTCGGCCACCGCCCGCCGGACCGTCGGCGTGACCGCGCCGAACAGCCCGGCCCCGGCGTCGGTCGGCTCGGCCTCGCTCCAGAGCTCCGCCTCCCACGGCAGGTACTCGCCCAACAGCCGCCGGATACGCGCCAGTTGGACGTCCGGCGCCGGGCCGTCGCCGAACGCGTCCAGCGGGCCCCCGGGCAGCGCCTCCCACAGCAGGATCGCGCAGGGGCCGGAGAGCGTGAGCGCCGGCTGCAGGTACAGCTCGCCGAGGCCGGGCAGGGCGTGCATCCGCGCCCTGGGTTCGGCGGCCGGGTCGGGCGAGCCGACGCCGTGCGCGTACAGGCAGGACAGCGACCGCTGCGGCCCGTCGAAGGGCGAGCGGGCGGGGTCCCGCCCGAAGACCCCGGCCAGCTCGCCGCGCCCGGCCGCGACCACGGTCAGCTCGTGCCGGCGGGCCAGTTCGCGCAGGCCCTCCCGGTCCAGCGATCGGTACTCGACCCGGGCGCCGCGCTCGGCCAGCAGCTCCAGCCAGCCGGCCAGCTTGAGCCGCTGGTCCACCGACCGGGCGGGCTCGTCGAGCGTCATGGTGAACTCCAGCGCCCGCACGGCTGGCGGCGCCGCCAGCACCGCGTCGACCGAGGAGACGGCCGGCGTGCTGCCCGCCCAGAGGTCCAGCCCGGCCGCCGCCTCCAGCCGCAGCGCCGGGCCGAACATCGCCTGGGTGGACAGCACCCGCCCGCCGCGCAGCTGCTCTGGGGTGCGTTCGGCGACCAGCGTCACCTCGTACCCGTCCGCCACCAACCCGAGCGCGAACTGCAGGCCCGCCTGGCCCGCTCCGACGACGGCGATCCGGCGCAACACGGCCTCCCGGCAATCTGCTGACGACTCGTCAAGCAGGCACAGTAGCCCAGCGGACGGGCTTCGGTCACCGGTGCGTACGGCGGGCCGCTCCCCTGGCGTCGGACGGGCTCAGCCGCGCAGGCTCGCGGCGATCAGCTGCACCACCTCGGCGGTCCGGTCCGCCAGGTAGAAGTGCCCGCCCGGGAAGACCCGCAGGTCGAAGCCGCCGGTGGTGTGCCGGTCCCACTGGCTCACCTGCTCGACCGTGGCGTTCGGGTCGGTCTCCCCCGCCAGACCGGTGATCGGCACCGACACGGTCGCGTCCGGGGCGCAGCGGTACGTCTCGATGGCGGTGTAGTCGGCCCGCAGGGCGGGCAGGACCAGCTCCTTCAGTCCGGGTTCCTCCAGGATCCGCTCGTCCGTGCCGCCGAGTCGGACGATCTCGGCGAACAGCCGGTCGTCCGGCAGCTCGTGCACCGCGGTGTCCCGGGGCAGCGAGGGCGCGCGCCCCGCCGAGACGAACAGCCGCTCGGGCCCCTTCACCCCGTCGCGCTCGAAGCGCCGGGTGGTCTCGAAGGCGACGGCCGTGCCCATGCTGTGGCCGAAGAAGGTGAGCGGCCGGTCCGTCCGGTCCCGCAGCTCGTGGTAGAGCTCCTCGGCGAGCACCGCGACGGAGCTGATCGTCGGCTCCGTGAAGCGGTTCTGCCGGCCGGGGTACTGGACGGTGAGCACGTCCGCGTACGGCGCCAGCGCGTTGGCGTGCTCCATGTAGTAGCTGGCCGAGCCGCCGGCGTGCGGGAAGATCACCACGCGGGCGGGGGCGGAGTCGTTCGGGGTGTACCGGCGGAACCACGGGTTGTCGACGTCACTGCTGGGCATGCGGAATGTGGCCTCTCTCCATGACGGACTGTGCTGCTCCCAGTCTGTCAGCGCGGGGGTGGTGCGCGGGTGTTGTGGCGATCACTCCCGCCCGTCGGCCGGTTGGCCTCGACCCCCTCCGTTCGCCCATCAGTCCACCTCCGACCACTCCTCCCACCGGTCGGCATCGGACTCGGGCTCGGGGTCCGGGTCGGTGACCCAGCCCGCCGCGAGGACCAGGCCGGAGGTGCGGTGGACGGCGAGGAAGCCGAAGGGGCGCCCGAAGCCGACCCGGGCGATCCGCTGCAGGTACGGCGGGCGGCTGGGCATCGCGGCGCCGCCGGCGCCCATACCGAAGGCGGTCACCGAGGCGGCCCGGAAACCGAGCGGGCCGAAGCTGGCGGTGGCGCGCTGGCGGGCGCTGTTCAGGTACAGCGGCTCGCCGTCCGCGAGGCCGGGCAGGCGGTGCTCGGTCTCCGAGCGGGTGCCCAGCGTCGCCAGGCCGAAGAGCTCCGCCCGGGCGAGCAGATCGTGGTCGGCCTCGACGGTGAACTGCGGGACGCTCACGGCCAGCAGGTCCTCCGGCGTGTACCGGCGTATCCGTTCGATCGTCAGACCGGGGCCTGGGGCGCCGTCGGGCAGGCGGTCGGCGGTGGTCCGGCGGTGCCCCCGGTTCAGCACCTCGATGCCGGCGGCCAGCACCCGGCCGGGCCGGGCGTCGGGCTCCCCGAGCAGCAGGTGGACGCTGATGTCGCCGTAGCCGAGCACCCGGGCCTCGGTGACGGGCCCGGCCGGCGTCTCCAGGACGGCGACCCGGTCCAGCATCGACGTCCACCGCAACAGGTACCGGACGGTCTTGCCCCACGCGTCGTCCACGCCGTACGGCACTCCGTAGGACTCGGCGAACGGGCGGATCCAGTCGGTGCGGACGGTGAGCGCGGCGGCCAGCACCAGCCGGGTGCTCTGGTCCACTTCCACCGGCATCGCGTCGATCCGGCCGTCCGTCGCGCTCTTGGCCCAGGCGTCCAGCCGCCGGCGGTCCTCCTCGGCGTCGCCGGTCAACCGCCCGTGCACGTGCTCCGGCAGGCCGTCCGAGAACTCCGGGCGCAGCCGCAGCCACGGCGCCGTCCACAGCCCGAGGGCGGAGCCGACCACCGGGATGTCCCGCAGCAGGCCGAGGAGTTCGCGGGCCCGCCCGGCGGCGGTGGTCGGCGACAGGGCGAGCGCCTGCGCCAACTCGCCCTGGACCTCCGGGCTTCCGGCCGGCGCCAGCAGCCCGAGCAGCGGCCAGACACCGGCCGGCATCAGGACCGTCCCCTCCGCCGGGTCCGCCTGCTCGACCCACCGCACGCCCAACGCGTTGGCCGCCCGTACGGCTTCGGCCCTGCTCATTCGTCCCCCCGCGCTCGGCATTCCGCGCGCCGAGCGTAGAGCGGGAGCCGGGCGGAGTGCGACCGATTTTCCTCCCCGGCCGTGCCGCGTCCTGGCAGGATGGCCCCATGAGCGAGCCCGACACCGACTGGATCACCGTCGCCGCCTACGAGAACCTGCCCGGCCGCCCCACCCCGCCGGCCGCCGTCCGCGCTTGACTGCGTGAGCGGGGCATCGACTGGATGCCCTTCCCCGCTGACGCCGTGCGCTGGGGCCTGGCCTGTGGGATCGGCCCGGACGGGCACTGGCACGGGTGGTACGACGTCCGGGTCTCCGCGGACGCCCTGCGCCCGCTCGGGCTCCACCCCGAGCAGCCCACCGCCACCGTCGACGGCCCCTCCCCGCCCGGCTGGTGGCACGCGGCGGCCGAACGCCGCGCCTACCCCTGAGGCCCCTCCTCGGCACCGAAGCGCACCGCCTGCGCGCGGGAGCGGGAGGCGGCGTCCAGCAACAGGACGGACGAGGCCTCGGGCGTCGGCATCGGCCCGCCCGAGCGCACGTGCCGGGTGAAGGCCGCCAACAGCCGCTGCAGGCCCCGGTGGTGGCGGGCGAACACCCGCGTCGAGGCGTGCCGGCCTCGGGCCCGCTGGCCGTCCAGTGCGGTGGCGGCGCCGACGTCCAGCAGCACCAGGTGCAGCTCGCGGCCCCGGCGGCCCGACTCCCGGGCCAGCCAGCGCCGCATCCAGGCGCGGCTGCCGCAGTCGTGCACCAGCAGCGGCCCGCCGCGCCGCACCGAGGAGCGCAGCAGCCGGAAGTGCTCCAGCCGCGCCCACGGCCGGTACACGGCGTACGGCAGGCGGGCCGGCATCACCGCCTCGCAGGCCTCGTGCACCGTCCGCGGGTCCACCGCCCGCACCCGCTCCCCGGACCACCGGCGCAGCAGCGTGCTCTTCCCGGCGCCCGGGAGCCCCGACACCACCACCACGGCATCGGCCGGGTACGCCGCCACGAATCCCGCCCCGGGCTCACCCCGCAGGTCCACCACGCCGCGCGGCACCACGACCGCATCCACCCTGCCGTCCACCGGCTCCCCCGTTCACGTCCGACCGGGAACCCTAACAACCCGCCGGACCGCCCGCGCCCGGCGTCCTGCCGTCGGCGCCCCGCGTCCGCCGGTGCCCCTGGGGTGCCGGGCGACCGCAGTGCGTCCCCCGGACTTCCGTCCACTAGGCTGACGCACCGTCACACGGGAGGCAGGCCATGGCTGAGGCGGGTCCGACGTACACCGGGCTGGTGCTGGGCGGATTGGCGCGGGACGCGGGGCGGGTGGCGATCCGGTACGGGGGCGACGGCTGGCTCACCGGGCAGGAGTGCCTGGACGCGGTGCACCGGACCGCCCGGGCGCTGGAGCGGGTCGGGCTGGGGCGCGGGGACGGGGTGACGGTGCTGGCCGGGAACCGGCCGGAGGCGCTGCTGGTGCGTCTGGCGGCGAATCTGCTGGGCTGCCGGGTGGCGATGCCCTACCCGGACGGGCCGGTGACGGAGCAGGTCGCGCTGGCGGAGTTCGCGGGGACGTCGGCGCTGGTCTTCGACCCGCTGCTCTGCTCGGCCGCGGCCGCCGGGGTCGCCCGCGCCGTCCCCGGCGCCGCGCTCCTCTCCCTCGGTCCGGCGCCGCTCGGGCTCGGGGCGGACCTCCTGGACCTCGCCGCCGGGTGCTCCTCCGCCCCGCTCGAACCCCGCTACGAGCCCGAGGACGTGATGGCGGTGCGGTTCACCGGCGGCACCACGGGACGGCCGAAGGGCGTGCTGCGCCGTTTCGCCCGGCCGCCGCGCCCGCCGCTGCTGTCCGGCGCGACCTTCCTGCTGTGCACCCCGCTCTGCCACGGCGGCGGGACGTCGGCGGACCTGGCGCTGGCGGCGGGAGGCACGGTGGTGCTGCAGGACGGGTTCGAGGCCGGGGCGGTGCTGGCGGCGGTCGAGCGGTACCGGGTCTCCCGGATGTTCCTGCCGCCGCACCTGCTCTACCGGCTGCTGGACCATCCGCTGCTGCCCGCGACCGACACCGGGAGCCTGCGCCGGGTCGGCTACACCGGGTGCCCACCCTCGCCGCGGCGGCTGGCGGAGGCGACCCGGCGGCTGGGCCGGGTGCTGCACCAGACGTACAGCCTGACCGAGTGCGGGCCGGTGACCCGGCTGACTCCGGACGAGCACCTGGCCCCGCGGCTGCTGTCCACCGCCGGGCGCCCGTACCCGGACACCGAGGTGCGCGTCGTGGACGAGGAGGGCGGGCAGCTGCCGCCGGGCCGGACCGGGGAGATCTGTGTCCGCACGCCGACGGCGATGGCCGGCTACTGGCGCGATCCGGAGCTGACCGAGCGGGTGCTGCGGGACGGCTGGCTGCACACCGGCGACCTGGGCAGTCTGGACGCGGCGGGCTACCTGACGGTGGCCGGGCGGCGGGACCCGATGGCGATCGTCGAGGGGCGAAATGTGTTCCCCCGCGAGGTCGAGGAGCCGCTGCGCACCCACCCGGACGTCCGCGAGGCGGTGATGTTCACGACCGCCGACCCGGACCGGCTGGAGCGCGTCCACGCCGCGGTGGCGCTGGCGGGCGGCTCCCGGGTGACGGCGGAGGAACTGCACCGCTGGAGCCGGGAGCGCAGCGGCGCGTGGTGCGCACCGGACACCGTCCTCGTCCTGCCGGCGATCCCGCTGAACGGCCTCGGGAAGCCGGACCTCGGTGTCCTGCGGGCTCTGACGGACCCGGCGGCCCGGCCGGTGGCCCCCGCCGGAATAGGGGCGCGCAAGGGGGTGTGACGCGCCCTGCCGGTGCTTCGAGCGCCCACGCGGGCAACCTCTCGCGCGCCACCCGGCGGGAAGAACCGTCCGTGGGCACTCGACCGTGCGGGCCGACCTGCCGATACCTCCCACGGCCGTGTTCCCCCGCACCGTCCCCAGGAGGCACCACCGTGACCTGGCTACGCGTCCTGACCGCACTGGGCATCCTCGCCGTGGCGGCCAGTGCCCTGCTCGTCTTCGCCCTGTGCACCGCCGCCTCCCGCGGCGAGCACGCCGCGGACCAGGCGCCGCCCGACCTCCGTACGGACGCCGAGGGCAGCGGCCTGTTCCAGCGGATGGGCGGCGACGGCTGACGCCGCGCGTCCGCCGGACACGGCCCGACGGCGCGCTCAGTGCCCCGCGATGTCGTCCGGGCGCACCTCGATGTGGTCGGCCGCGAGGTCGACCGCCACCCGGTGCTCCATGCCCAGCGCCTCCAGGAACTTGACCGGCAGCTGCACCCGCCCGGTGCGGTCCAGCATCACGTACTCGCGCTCGTTGACCGACTCCTCGCCGTGCTCGTCCGTGACGGTGCGGCGCAGCACCTCGCTGCTGGTCCGGCCGTCCCGGATGGCGACCGTACGGCGCACCTCGCCCGCGACCATCGGGTCGTGGGTGACGATGACGACGGTGGCGCCGAGTTCCCGGTTGACGGTGCGGAAGGACTCGAAGATCACCCCTGCCGTCTCGGAGTCCAGCTCGCCGGTGGGCTCGTCGGCGAGCAGCACCGGCGGGTTGTTCGCCATCGCCACCGCGATCGCCACCCGCTGCTGCTGGCCGCCGGACAGCTCGTCGGGGCGCCGGTGGGCCAGCCCGCCGATCTCCAGCGCCTCCATCAGCTCGGCCACCCGGGCCGCCTGCCGCTTCGCACCGCCGGCACCCGCACGGCGGCCGCGCAGCTGCATGGGCAGGGCGATGTTCTCGGCGGCGGTGAGGAAGGGCAGCAGGTTGCGGGCGGTCTGCTGCCAGATGAAGCCGACCACCTCGCGCCGGTAGCGCAGCCGCTCCTTGACGGACATCTCCAGCAGGTCGCAGCCGGCCACGGTGGCGGTGCCGGCGGTCGGCACGTCCAGCCCGGCGAGGATGGTGAGCAGGGTGGACTTGCCGCTGCCGGAGGCACCGACCAGGGCGACCAGATCGCCCTGTCGGATGGTCAGTTCCAGGCCCTGGAGCGCCTGGACCTCGACGCCCTCGGCGCTGAAGATCCGGACCAGCCGGTCGCAGACGATGGCCGCGCCCTCGCCGTATGCCTTGGGCGAGGCGGCGGCCAGCGCCCGCTGCCGGAGCTCCTGCAGGCTGGGGGCCTCCACGACCGGCCGCTCCTGGGGGGTGCTCTTCACCGCTGGTCTCCTGTCTCGACTGTGTGCTTCACCGCGCCGGTCTCCACTCTTCCGGCGCGCCTGCGGTCCGTCACGGCCACGGGCGCCGCTTCGCGCGTCATTGCTGCTCCCCGGCGCGCAGTTCGGTGGCGATCTGCCGTCGGCCGGCGACCAGGGTCTCCAGCACCACCCCGAGGCAGACCAGCAGCGCCAGGCCCGCGGTGGGCAGCAGCACCGGCAGCAGCGTGGGGGTCAGGGCGTCGCCGACCTCGGCGCCGACCAGGGTGGAGATGTCGAAGGCGGGGCCGAGCAGTCCGACCGCCGCGGCGGCGACCAGGCCGCCGCCGACGGCCGCGGCCAGGGTCTGCGGCAGCGCTTCGGCGACGATCAGCGCCAGCCCCTGCCGGGGCCGCAGCCCCATGGTCCGCAGCCGGGCGAGGACGGCGGTGCGCTCGGGCGCGGCCCGGAACAGCGTCAGCAGGACGGCGAGCAGGGCGAACCCGGCGCCCGCGGCGGCCGCGTACCAGAACAGCCGTCCCGCGGCGTGCTGCAGCGGGTCGTCGGCGAGCGCGGCGGCGGTCTCCCGGCTGCTGTGCACGGTGTACCCGGAGGGCAGGCCGTGGGTGGCCTTGCCGGCGGCGGCGGCGTCGTCCGCGATCAGCTTGGCCATGCCCGTCGGCTGGGTCACGCCGCCGTCCCGGAGGACCGACCGGACCTGCTCGGGGTCGGGGTCGCCGACCGCGAGCCACTTGTTCGCCCGGTTGAGCTCCGGCAGGCGCTGCGCGGCGGGGCCGGCGGGAACGACGACGAACGGCTTGCCCGGGTCCGGCAGCGCGGGGGTGGCGGCGACCGTCGCGGCGACGGTGGTGCGCAGCTGGTTGCCGCTGGGCATGCGGACCTGGGGCGCGCCGGCGGCCAGGCGCTTGGCCAGGTCTCGGCTGAACAGCGCGGGCACCGGGGTGTCCGGGCCCCCCTCGGCGCCGGCGAGCTTCGCCGGGTCGAACTCGCCGGCCCCGACGGTCCGGGCGATCTCGGCGTACGCCGTCGGCTCGGCGACCACGAGGTAGGCCTCGGTGTACTCCTTGTCGGCGCCGATCAAGAGGGCCTTCCGCTCGACCCGGACCCCGGTCGCTGCCCGGACTCCGGGCAGGGCACCGGCGGCCTTGGTGAAGGACTCGGGCAGGGTGGCGTAGTCCGGGACGGCGACGGAGGCGTCGCCACCCGTGGCGATCCGCGCGGCCCGGGTCCGGACGTGGTCCACGGTGTCGAGCACGGTGGCGCCGAATCCGGCCGTGGTGACGGCGATCAGCAGGGCGAGCAGCGGCAGCGCGGAGGGCCGGCGCCGCCCCGAGTTGTCGCGGGCCGCCCGGGCCAGGCCGAGGAAGCCGATCAGACCGCGGCCACGGCCGGTGAGCGCGGCCAGCCAGCCGACCACCACCGGCTCGATCCTCGCCAGCAGCAGCCCGCCGGTGACGGCGAGCAGCAGCGGGGCGGCCACCAGCAGCGGGTCCACGTCCACGCCGGAACGGCCGACGCCACGACGGCGGACCTCCGCCACGGCCGCGGCGGTGACGGCCAGGACGGCGAGTTCGCCGATCGTCCGCCGCCAGCCGCCTGCCGTGCGTCGGCGCGACCACAGCAGGGCGGCCCGGGCCGGGAAGGCCAGCAGCGCGAGCAGGGCCGCGACCAGGGCCGACAGGACGGCGTACCCCCAGCGCGGGGTGGGCAGCAGCACCAGGGCCAGGGCCGTCCCGAGCACGGCGGCGGGCAGGACGGTCGCCGCGCCCTCGCCGAGCAGGCGCAGCAGCACCCCGCCGCGCGAGCCCCCGCGGGCCTGGAGCAGCCGGATCTCCGCGGTGCGCCGGTCGGTGGTCAGGGCCGCGGCCAGGCAGAGCACCACGACGGCCACGCCCGCGACGCCGGCCGGGCCGATCGCGCTCAGCGGCATGGCGGCCCGGTAGCGGGCGTCCGCGCGGGTGAGCAGGTCGGACAGGACGGAGGTGGTGTGCAGGTCCGCGCGCCCGGTCGCGTCGACCAGGGCCGAGGCGCCGTGTCCGGTCTGGAAGGACGCGATGGAGGCGCGGGTGCGGTCGAGCCGATCGGCGCGCAGCGAGGCGGGGTCGACGGGCAGACGCCAGAAGTTCTCGCCGCCCGAGCCCCAGAGCGCCAGGGCCTTGATGCTCCCGCCGTCGACGAAGCCGGTGGTCTGCCACCGGTTGGAGCCGTTGGAGCCCATGCGCAGGCAGGCGCGGGCCGGGCAGCCGAGGTCGTCCCAGAACGGGTCCAGCGGCTCGTTGACGCGGTAGAGGCCGACCACCACGCTGCTCGGCCCGGTACCCGGTCCGGCGCGGCCGTTGTCGACGGTGTCCCCGAGCTTGATGCCGATGGTCTCCGCGGCCTTCTCGCTCACCATGATCGGCAGCGGGGCGCCGACGTCGTCCGGGGCCGGGCCCGGCCAGGTGCCGGCCGTCAGGGTGACCCGGTCGGCGAGGCCGTGGAGGTAGAGGAGGGCCATGGCCGGCGGGGTGTTGTCGGAGAGCCGCGCGTAGCCCGGGTTGAGCAGCCTGCCCTCGACCTGGGCCTTGGTGCCGTAGGCCTCACCGGGCCGGGACAGCGTCAGCTCCCGCCCGATCCGCTCGGTCATCTTCTCGAGCGCGGCGTCGAGCTCGGCGGCGGTGTCGCCGCTGCGGGTCTTGGTGGCCGTCTGCAGGCTCGTCAGGTTGAGGCCCTGGTGGCTCACGTAGTCCCGCAGTGCGGAGTCCGCGCCGCGGTCCGCGACCCGGGGGAAGGCCGCCGCGAGGAAGACCGTCACCAGGGTGAGGGCCGCCATGAGCAGGGCGGCCACCGGATTGGCGCGCAGCCTGGTGCGGACCCAGCTCGCGGGGTGGTGGGCGGCCGTGGGGGTGGGCACGGGGGTGCCGGCCTTGGTGGTCACATCTCCTCCACGAGGCGCAGCCGGGCGGCCACGTTCCTACGGCGGCGTCCGACGAGGAAGGCGGACAGCAGCGGGACGACGGCGATCGCGGCCGCCAGCAGCAGCGCCCGGCCCACCGGCAGCTCGACCAGGGCCTCGGGCAGCGGGCGGCGGGCGGCGGGGGTCAGTACGACGAACGGCACGATCAGGTGGACGAGCAGGGCGCCGAGCCCGAGGCCGACCGCCCCACCGAGGGCGACCAGCAGGGCCGGTTCGGCCGCGGTGGTGCGGGAGACCAGGCGGCGGGGCGCGCCGAGGGCGAGCAGCAGGGCGGAGTCCTGGGAGCGCTGGCGGGCGGAGCCGGCCACGGCGGCGCCGAAGCCGATCGCCGCGAGGACGGCAGTGACGACCGCGATGGCCGTCAGCGCGCTCTGCGGGGCGGCGCCGACCGGGTCGCCGAGGAGGCCGTCGGCCACCTCGTCGTAGAGCCGGAGGTCCTGGGCGCCGGGGCCCGACCGCAGGGCGGCGGCGGCCTGGGCCGGGGTCCGGTCGCCAGGGCCGGTGGCGGGCAGCCACCACTCGGCGCTGCCGGAGACCGTACTGCCCTGGGCGATCAGCACGCGCGCGGTGGTGGCCAGGTCGACGAGGACCGCGCTGCGGCCCGCCACCGGCAGGGCCTCGACGGAGGCGGTGACCTTGACCGGGAGGGTGGTCCCGCCGAACGGCACCCGCACGGTGTCGCCGACCGCGGATCCGATGGCCTTCAGGTAGTCACGGGTGGCCACGCCCGGCACGGCTGCCGGCGCGCCGTTCTTGCCGGCGGCCGCGGCGGCCGGGGCGGCTGACCAGGAGACACCGGTCGGCACCGGGACGGCGGTCGCGGGCCCGTCGTCGGTGTCGGAGACGGCCAGCCGACGGACGACGGCCTCCAGGTTGGTCTTGGATTTGGTGGACGCGGTCGCCCCGATCACGGTCAGCGGCGCGGCGGCGGAGCCCATCGGGGCGTCGACCAGCGTGCTCAGCGGGGCCGAGCCGCGCAGGCCGTCGTCGGCCGGGACGCCGCTGAACGGGACCTTGTAGACGATGCCGAAGCGGTCCCGGACGAGGAGCGTGACCCGCAGGGACTGCTCGGAGGCCGGGAAGCCGGTCCGGTCGGTGGCGATGTCGGCGTCGATCCGCAGCGGACGGCCGGGCAGCGGCACGCCGTCCTGCGCTGCGCCGTCCTGCGTCGCGTGGGGGGTGGGCAGGGCGAGCGGGCGGAACAGCTCGTCCCGGGTGTGCCCGTCGAGCAGGTCCTCGCGCACCGGGACTCGGTCGGCGAAGGCGGCGGCGTCCACCGCGAGCACCTGTCCGGTGCCAGAGGGCAGTTGCTGCTCCTCGCGCACCACCGGGACCATCCGGTCGCCGCCGGGCAGGGTGCCGTAGCGCCCGGCCTGGCCCATCAGCGCGCCGTGCGAGGCGGAGATGCGCAGGCCGCCGAGTGTGTCGAAGGCGGCCTGGTCCCGCTGGGAGGCGGTCCAGGTGGCCTGCTGGCCGAGGGCGAGCACACCGGTGGCGACGGCCATGACGAGCAGCAGCACCGGCCCGGTGGCACGGGCGGGCTGACGGGCCAGCTGCCAGCCGACCATCGCCGGGCCGAGGCCGCGGCCCCCGGCGGCCACCCGGGCACCCAGCCGGGCGGCGAGCGGCAGCAGGCGCAGCACCACCAGGGTGCCCGCGCACAGCGCCAGGGTGGGGGTGGCGACCAGCAGCAGGTCGACGCCGAGCCGGCCCGAGGAGTCCGTGGACAGCCCGCCGCCGTACTGGCTGAGCTGCTGGTAGGCGAGGGCGGCCAGGGCGAGCAGGGCGAGGTCGCCGCCGTTGCGCGCGATGCCGGAGACCACGGCCTGACGGCTGCCGGTCCGACGGCGCAGGGCGGCGCCGGCGCCGCGCAGCAGGCTGGGCACAGTGGCCAGCACGACGCAGGCGAAGGCGCAGAGCGCGGCCACGGGCCAGAGCGTCCAGCCGATGCCGGTGTCCAAGGCGACCTGGTGGGAGCGGCCGAGGCCGGCCAGCACGCGGACCAGGAACGGGGTCAGCAGCGGCGCGAAGAGCGCCGCGGGGGTCGCGAGCAGCACCAGCTCCACGGCGGTGAAGGCACCGAGCCGGGTACCGGAGGCACCTCGGGCCGCGAGCAGTTCGTTCTCCCACTCCTGACGGGACGAGATCAGACGGACCACCAGCAGCAGGGCGGCTGCGGCGAGCACCGCCAGCTGCAGGGCGCCGATCAGCAGGGTGGAGCGGGCGACCATCATGCTGGCCGACAACTCGCGTATGACGGCGGTCAGTTCGGTGTTCGCGCCGAGCGAGGCGGTCTTCCGCAGGTCGTCGGTGAGGCCCTGGGCGCGGTCGCCGATGGCCTGGGCGGTGTCCTGGTCGACGCCCGCGAAGTCGGCGTCGAGCAGCCAACCGCGGCTGCCCTGCAGCAGACCGCCGGTGGTGAAGGCGCTCTGGTCGACCATCACCGGGCCGTAGGTGGTGAAGCCGCTGACCTCGACCTCGTGGCCGCCCACCGGGTCGATCCGCCAGTACGGGTCGAACGGGTCGACGGCCCGGTAGGCGCCGGTGACCCGGACGGTCAGCGGCTTGCCGTCGAAGCGGTCGATGAGGCGGACGTCGGCGGGCAGCCCCTGCTCGGTCAGGCCGAGCCGGCTCAGCATGCTCTGCGGGATGGCGGTCTGCGGGGCGGTGGACCGGACCGGCTCGGAGGCGGTGCCCGGCCACGTCCCGGCCACCAGGCGGACCCGGGCGCGATCGACGTCGGCCAGGACCGTCAGATCGACCTTGGCCCCGGGGGCCGGACCGGCCGTTCCGGTGGTCGACGGCGTTCCGGTCGCTGCCGGTGTTCCGGTGGTTGCCGACGTTCCGGTCGCCCCGGGTGCGTCGCTGCCCGGGAGGCCGTAGGAGCGGCTGCGCAGCATGCTGTCGGTGCGCACGGGCAGGTCGCCGAACAGCTTCTGCCGGTAGGCGGCGAGCGCCTCCTCGTCCTTCGCCCGCTGGTCCAGCCCGTGTTCGGCGGTCACCACCACCGTGGTCCGGGTGTGACCGGGGCCCTGGAGCGCCTGCCGCAGGCCGGCCTGACCGACACTGCTGTTGAAGGTCACCAGGGCGGTGAGCACCGCCGTGGTGATCAGCACCGTCAGCAGGACGGCAGCAGCCAGCGGCAGTCGCCCGCGCAGTCGGCGCACGACGAAGCCGAGCATCACGTTCCTCCCCCGGATTACGTCCCCCGGTAGCGTCCACCGGCCCCGCCCATCGACCCGATCCGGGCACAAATCGGCCACGGAGGGACACATCGAGAGCACACCGGCGCATTGATCACCGGTAATCGGTCACCGGATAGCGGACGATGCTGTCAGATTCGACCCAGGAACGGAAGGGACTTGCGCGAATCAAGTAACCAATGAGCAAATTCCTTTCATTGGTAGCATCCCGGCCCGGGATGTGCCGTTGAAATGCCATGCACACTTCACAACTTCGGCTCCAGCACGCTCCTTTGGCCGGGGACTCCACCCTTCTCGGATTCCCCGCCGGAACGTGAACCGACGGAGCCGCAGCAGCCGTAGACACCGGATAGGACCGGGTCGCCACGCCCACAGGGGGGACGCCGCATGAGGCAGCATCAGGCCGCCACCGCCGCCACGACCACCGAGCCGATGGTGACCGTATCCGACCTCCGACGCAGCTTCGGCACCGGCGAGCGGGCCGTCCACGCCCTTCGCGGCGTCTCCTTCACCATCCGCCGCGGCGAACTCACCGCGCTCAAAGGCCGGTCCGGCTCCGGCAAGACCACGCTGCTCAACCTGGTCGGCGGCCTGGACTCCCCGACCGGCGGCAGCATCTCCCTCGACGGCATCGACCTCGCCGGACTGAACGAGGACGGCCGACTCGCCCTGCGGCGCGAGCGGATCGGCTTCGTCTTCCAGTCCTTCGGGCTGATCCCGATGCTGACCGCCGCCGAGAACGTCGGTGTACCGATGCGGCTGCGCAAGGTGCCGGCCGCCGAGCGCGAGGAGCGCGCGCACACCCTGCTCGCCCTCGTCGGCCTGGCCGACCACGCCAACCAGCGCCCCGGCGAACTTTCCGGCGGCCAGCAGCAGCGCGTCGCCATCGCCCGCGCGCTGGCCAACGAGCCCGGCCTGATCATCGCCGACGAGCCGACCGGTCAGCTGGACTCGGAGACAGGCCGCTCGATCATGGAGCTGCTGCGCGCGGTGGTGCGCAGCGAGGGCGTCACGGTGCTGGTCGCCACCCACGACCCGACGCTGATGGGTCTCGCCGACCGGGTGATCGAGCTCCGGGACGGGCGGATCGTGGAGGAGGCGGAGCGGGCCGCGTAGCGGAGGTGGTCAGGCCCTGGCCGGGACGATGGACTGCGCGTGGTGGAACACCTCCTCCCCGTCCCAGTACGCCTTGGCCCGCTGCAGCCGCGCGTAGTTGCCCTTGTAGTAGAGGCGCGGGTAGGCCGGGTCGGACTGGTCGGCCGTTCCCAGGTCGATGTCCGGGTAGTTGACGTAGGCGCCGTCGGTCGCGGTGTCGATCTCCGGGACGCCTCCGGTCTCCCGGTAGACGTCGCGGTAGAGACCGCGCAGGTAGGTCAGGTGGGCGGCGTCCTCCGCCGGATCGGTCCAGTAGGTCTGGTACTGCAGCTTCATGATCGAGTCGCGCTGCGGGACGGCGGTCTCCTCGGGCCGTCGGGTGTTGATCCGGCAGCCGTAGGAGTCGATCTGGACCAGCGCCTTCGAGAGGTTCACCCCTTCGACGTCCCGTGTCAGCCAGTCCCAGAAGGTGGCGATCTGGGCCTGGCCGAACGGCTCCCGGTGGTACGCCGACTTGTACTTGCCGCGCTGGTTGTCGCCCGAGGGGTTGAGCGTCATGGTCGCCTGGAACCACGGGAGTTGCCGCCGCTTCTCCGGGTAGGGCAGGAACAGCCCGCCTGCGGCGCGGGTCTGGACCACCGAGCGGGTGGCCATCCCCTGCTCGACGGCCGCCACGAAGGCGTCCAGCGGCGCCGGGTCGTCGCCGTCCCACTGGCTGACCAGGACGACGTTCCCGTTGGAGTGGTGGGTGAGTTTCAGGATGGCGAACAGCCCCTGGTACACCGACTCCTGCGGCCCGCTGTGCTCCGCCATGAAGGCGCCGAAGTTGCGCACCAGGGCCTCGAAGTCGGCAGGCCGCTCGAGCAGTTCGTCCCACGGCCAGGCCACGCTGCTGAGCCAGACCCGGGGCGGCGGCTGGGGCGCGTCCGGCGCGAAGTGGTAGCGCAGCACCACCCCGAAGTTCCCGCCACCGCCGCCGGTGTGGGCCCAGAAGAGGTCCTGCTCGGGCGAGCCCTTCGCGTCCTCACGGTGCGCCTGCGTCACCACGGCGGTGCCGCCGCGGACGGTGACCACGTCGACCTGGACGAGGTGGTCGACGGTGAGCCCGTGCCGCCGGGACAGCAGCCCGAACCCGCCGCCGCAGATGTGCCCGCCCGCGCCGACCGAGTAGCAGGACCCGGCGGGCAGGGTGACGCCGTGCTCCCGGAACAGCGTGGTGTAGACGTCCCAGTTGGTCGCGCCGCCCTCGACGCAGTAGGTGGGCCGGCCGAACTTGTCCGTCGAGGCGGCGACGCCTCGCATCGTGCTGAGGTCGAGTATGACGCCCCGGTCGTTGTCGACGAAGCCCTCGTAGCAGTGCCCGCCACCGCGGACCGTGGGCCGCAGTCCGCGGTCCAGTGCCCGGTTCAACTCGGCGACCGCGTCGGCCTGGTTGCCCACCAGGCGGATGTAGGCGGGGCTGCTGCCCCACCGCTGGTTGAAGCCCTGGCTGAGCGTCCGGTAGCGAAGGTCCCCGGGTAGGATCGACCGCCCCTTCGGCAGCTCCCGCGGAGCGCCCTCGGCCGCCGCCGCGCTCATGGAACCGACGGTGATCCCGGCGCCCGCCGCACCGGCACCGCCCAGGAATCCCCGCCGGGAGAATCCGCTCTGCATGCCCGTCCCCACTTTCTCGATGCGAGAGAAGCCGGCGGGCCGCACGCTAACACGGGAATTCGATTCGGGGAAACAATTAATAAAAAGTGTGACAGTACGTCATTTTCGAGAATCCGTCCCGACACTTTCGCCCGCCGCTTCGCCGAACCCCGTTGTCAGTGGCATCGGCTACGGTCACCGACGACCGGACGAAATCCGCTCCACCGGAGGTTCGATGACGATCTTCTGCCGTATGCGGCGCATGAGTCGTACGTGCCATGCGCGCCGCACGTACCGGGCGATTCGGGAGCTCGCCGGAAGACACGGCTGTGGTGGCCGGCAGCACCGCCGACCACCACAACCGTCGTCCCGTCGTCCGTCGGCAGCCCGAGGGCCGGGCCGTCAGACCGCCGGGAAGATCTCCTTGTCCGGCTTCAGCAGCTGGCCCGGCTGCGGCGCGGTGCCGTCCACCAGGTAGCGGGTGACCAGACCGTTCAGGGCCGTGCTGCGGCCGACGGCGCAGTGCTCGATCGAGTCGACGCTGACCAGCACGGCGTTGCCCAGCTCCTGCTGCATCCGCTGGGCGAACTTGTACTGGGTCGCCGGGTCGTAGAGGTTGCCGATGACCATCACGGTGTTGGAGGTCTTCTTGTTCCACGGGCCGGAGAAGCGCTCGGCGTCCCGGGCCGGGGCCGGCCAGCTCGCGCACGCGGGCGCGTCGAAGGCCTGGTAGCGGCCGAAGGTCGGGGACTCCTGCTCCCAGGCCTTGGCCACGTTGGCGAACACCCGGTCGTTCGACGGGTACGGCTTGTCCTGGCAGTTGACGCCCAGGTAGGAGTCGTCGGCGGTGTACTCGGAGTCCGCCGGGGCCTCCCGCAGCGCACGCGGGACGTCCACCGTGAGGAGGTTGGCCTCCTCCTCCGCGACGTTCGCCTTCGGGGCCAGCAGGGTGGCGGCGCCCGGCTTGTGCAGCACCTGGTAGCTGGCCTGCAGCGACTTGGCCAGCGGGGCCAGCTTGGCCTGCGAGTACAGGGCGCTGGCGACCTCGCTGGTGAAGCTGCTCAGCGTCACCTTGGAGCCGTTCGGCAGCGTGATCGGGCTGGTCCGCAGGTGGTCGCGGAGCTCGTCGAACTTGGCCCGGGTGTCGCCCTCGCCGAAGGCGCAGCGCGGGGCGCCGGCGGTCTGGCAGCGCTTCAGGAACTCGTCCAGGGCCAGCTCGAAGCCGCCCGCGCGCTGGCGGTCGTACTCCAGGCCGTTGTGCAGGCGCAGGTTCGGGTCGACGTTGCCGTCGATGATGATCGCCCGAACCTTGTTCGGGTACATGTTGGCGTACGTCGAACCGATCAGGGTGCCGTAGGAGAAGCCGGCGAAGGTGAGCTGGGCGTCACCGACGGCGCGGCGCATCCGGTCGAGGTCGCGCACCACGTTGATGGTCGACATGTGCTCGATCAGCGGGCCCGCGTTCTTGCTGCAGGCGTCGGTGTAGTCCTGGTCCGCGTCCAGCGTCTCGTTGACCTCGGTCTTGGTGACCGGCACGCCGACCATGCGGTTGTTGACCGCGTCGGCGTCCTCCTGGGTCTTGAAGCACTTGAGCGGGTTGCTCCGGGCCACGCCGCGGGGGTCGAAGCCGACCAGGTCGAACTTGGACTGCACCTCGGGGCCGAAACGGCTGGTGGTCGCCCACAGGTAGCCGCTGCCGCCCGGGCCGCCCGGGTTGAGGAACAGCGAGCCGATCCGCTTCGACGGGTCGCTCGCGCGCCGCCGCATCATGGCGATGCCGACCTTTTCGCCCGACGGGTTGTCGTAGTCCAGCGGCACGGGGTAGACGGCGCAGTCGTAGATGCCGGGGTCCGGCTTGCTCGGGTCGGGGTTGCACGGGGTCCAGGCAACGGGGTCGACCTTCGCCTCGGCCAGGCCGGGGGCCTGGTCGATCGGCGCCGCCGACGCGGCGACGGCGCTACCGGTGACAAGGGCAAGCGCGCAGGTGACCGCTCCGGCCAACGTGGATATGCGGGACAAGGAACCTCCTCCGTACTGAAAAGGGCTGCCCCAGACTGTCAGCCGGAGATCTCCGTGTGAAGACCTCGGAGCAGCGGAAATTGTCCGCGCACCATTGCCGTACTCGCCACAATATTCTGTGAATGAACCAACTTGACGGTTGATTGACCTGAAACCCTGACGGTCGATTGACCTGACGGTTCATCGCGCGCCTGCGGCACGACCGGCTACGCCGCAGAGCCGGACCGGACCGAGGAGGGGCGGTCGTGACCGGCTAGGACCCCGTGGCCCCGCGCAGGGCGGCCGCCACCAGCCCTTCGATCTCCTCGGCCGCGGGCTCACCCCCGCCCACCAGGCGGTCGAAGACCAGACCGTCGATGCAGGCGAGCAGCGTGTCGGTCCGCCCGTCCGGGTCCGGCACGCCCCGCCCAGCGAGGAAGGCGCGGACGGCGGCGCGCCCCGCGTTCTCCCGCGGCACGAGGATCTCCCGCAGCTCGGGATCGCGCACGCTCTCCACCGCGCAGGCGTACCGGGCGAGCGAGCGCCGCCGCCCCTCACCGGTCAGCCGGTGCCGCATCAACTCGAGGACACCGTCGACCAGTTCCTCCACCGAGCGGACGGACACCCGCTCCCCCATGACCTGCAGCTCCGCCTGGTCCAGCTCCACGAGCCGCCGGACCAACGCGGTGAGCAGCGCCTGCCGCGTCCGCAGGTAGGCCGAGGTGGTTCCCGTCGGAAGCCCTGCCGCCGCGTCCACCGCCCGGTGGGTCAGCCCGCGCACCCCCAGGTCCGCCAGTACCCCGATCGCCGCGTCCGCCAGCACCGTCCGCCGATCCGCCCGCCCCTGCTCCTGATCCCGCTGCATCCCCCCTTTCTACCGGCATCCGGCCCAGCACCCCTCACCGGCAGCAGCGGTTCGGCCCCGCCCCGTGCCGGCCGTCCCCCGCCCCCTCCGGGCCGGCACAAGCCCGTAGTACGCTCCTTCTACAGCTGTAGAAGACACTGTGGCGACACGGGAGGACCGGGCATGGGCAGCAGCAGCGCGGTGGTGGTCGGGGGCGGGATCGGCGGGCTGGCGGCCGCGATCGGGCTCCGCCTGGCGGGGTGGGAGGTGACCGTGGTCGAGCGGGCATCCGTCCTGGACGACGCGGGGGCCGGCATCTCGCTGGCCGCCAACGGGATGCGCGCACTGGCCTCCCTGGGCGTCGGCGAGGCGGTCGAGGCGGCTTCGCGCCGCCAGTACACCGGCGGCACCCGGACGCCGGACGGTCGTCGGCTCGCGGTGATGGACGGTCAGGCGCTGGAGCGGGAGCTGGGCGCGCCGATCGTGGGCATACCCCGCGCGACCCTGCACCGGATCCTGCGCGAGGCCCTGCCCGCCGAGTCCCTGGTGATCGGCGCCGAGGTGACCGAGGTCGACACCACGCACCCCTCCCGGGTCCGGGTCGGCCACGGGAACACGACCCTGGACGCCGACCTCGTGGTCGCCGCCGACGGGATCAACAGCCGCATCCGGCGCCGCGTCCTCCCTGCCCACCCCGGGCCGGTGTACAGCGGTTCGACGGTGCTGCGGGCGATCACCGAGCGCCCGGTCGACGGGCTGAAGACCGACTTCGAGCTCACCTGGGGCCACGGCGCCGAGTTCGGTCACATCGCCTTCCCGGACGGCACGGCCGAGTGGCACGCCGTCCTCAACGCGCCGGCCGGAGTCCGCTACCGCGACCCGCTGACGGAGGTCCGCCGCCGCTTCGCGCGCTGGCACGAGCCGATCCCCTCGCTGCTCGCCGCGACCCGCCCGGAGGCGGTGCTGCACCACGACGTGAACGAGCTGGTCACCCCGCTGCCCACCTACGTCGCGGGCCGGATCGCCCTGCTCGGCGACGCCGCGCACGCCATGACGCCCCACCTCGGACAAGGCGCCTGCCAGGCCCTCGAAGACGCGGTCACCCTGGCGGCGGCGCTCGCCGAGGAGCACACGGTCGAGGACGCGCTCGCCCGCTACGACGCGGTCCGCCGCCCGCGCAGCCAGACCGTCGCCCGCGACGCCCGCCGGGCCGGCCGAATGGGCCAGCAGCTCGCGAACCCGCTGGCGGTCGGCCTGCGCAACACCGCAATCCGGCTGACCCCGCCCGGCGTGATGGTCCGGACCGTCCTCAAGCACGCCGACTGGAAGCCACCCCGGATCGCGCCCCGCATGGCCTGACCCTCCAACGCGCTGCGGCAGCCCGACCCCACCACCGTGGGGGAGCCCGACGGCCCGGCCGGGGCCGACCGGTTGCTCGCCCCGGCCACGGTTTCGCCGGCGACGCCGTCGTCGGCGACGCCGGGCTCTGAGCGACACGTACGCGCCCCTCGGGTACGTACCCCTCGGGTACCCGCCCCGCGCGGCTGTCCGCCGCTACGACTGGGGCTGCTCGACCAGCTGTGCCAGGTAGAGCGGTTCGCCGAGCTTCTCCAGCAGTTGCAGCTGGGTGTCGAGGTAGTCGATGTGCTGCTCCTCGTCGGCGAGGATCTCCTCGAAGATGTTCGCCGAGGTCACGTCGCCCTTGGTCCGCATCGTCACGATCCCCCGCCGGAGCCGGTCGATCGCCTCGACCTCGACCTGCCGGTCGGCCTCGAACATCTCCTTGACGCTCTGCCCGATCCGGACGTGGAAGAGTCGCTGGTAGTTCGGCAGGCCTTCCAGGAGCAGGATCCGGTCGGTGAGCGTCTCGGCGTGTCTCATCTCGTCGAAGGACTCGTGCCGGGTGTGGGCGGCGAGCTTCGGCCAGCCGTAGCTCTCCTGCATCTTCGCGTGCAGGAAGTACTGGTTGATCGCCGTCAGCTCCGCGGTCAGCTGCTCGTTGAGGAACTCAACGACCTCCGGATCGCCCTGCATGGCATTCTCGATTCTCTCCCGTGCGCGGCGAATTCCCCGCCGCGCGACCGGCCATGCCTTCACCGTACGCCGGGCCCGCCGGACCGGGGCCCGGAGGCTGAACGGTCAGCCCGCAGCGCCCGTACACCAGGGCGCATGTGTTCGCGGGCGACAGAGACGAGCGGCGGTCGGGGGACGCCGCCGCGGTACCCCCTGGAACCGTCATGAATCCTCGTACGTTTCGAACTTCGCTGCTGGCCGTCGCGGCGGCCTGCGCCGTGGCCAACGCCGTGATCCACCTGATCCTGGTTCCCTCGCACCTCGAGGAACAGTTCTACATCGGTGTCTTCTTCCTGGTCGGGGGCGTCGTGATGCTGGGTGTGGCCGTCGCTCTGGCCGCCCGCCGCCAGCGGACGGCCGCCTGGTCGGTCGGGTCGGCGACCAGCATCGCCATGATCGTCGGGTTCCTGCTCTCCCGCACCGTCGGTCTCCCCGGCTACTACGAGGACGGCTGGGAACTCCCGTACGGACCGCTCTGGCTGATCGTGGAGGCTCTCTTCGTCACCGCGTTCGCCGCCTGGCTGGTCCGGACGGACACCGCGCCCGCCGCCGCGCCGCAACCACGCCCGGCGGCCCATCGGGTGAGCGCGCGTTGACCGCCCGTTCACGGCACCGACGTGGAGCCCCCAGGCTCACCATGAGGGAGCCATCGCCCGGACTTGACGGGGAATCTGATTAGGCGCCATATTACTTCTCGTGACGCAGCACCCCGAGCCCGACCCGGGCGCACCCAGCCTCGACCAGGCCCGCCGCCAGATCGCCCGCTACGGCCTCACGGCCGATCCGCAGGCGGTCCTGGTGGCGGCCCGGCTGATGGCGGCGGGGGCCAGGATCGGGCAGGCCGGCGAGGTGCACTTCGGTCGCTTCGGACTGTCCACCGGCCGCTACCGCCTGCTGGCCGACCTGGAGGACCACGGCGGTGAGAAGTCGCCGTCCCAGCTCGCGGCCGGCCTCGGCGTCTCCCGGGCGACCGTGACCGGCCTGGTGGACGGCCTGGAACGGGAGGGCCTGGTGGCCCGCCGACCGTCCACCGAGGACGGGCGCGGCAATGTGGTGATCCTCACCGCGCGCGGCGCCGACAAGCTGCGCGACCTCGCACCCGAGCACTTCACCCGGATGCAGGCACTGGTCGGCGACCTCTCCGTCGAGGAGCGCGCCACCTTCCTCGACCTGCTGGGCCGGGTGGTCGCGGGCATCGGCGCGCTGACCGCGGACTGACCCCCCACACCCGCACCCCAGGCGGGCCGCCGAGCGGCCCGCCTTCCCTCAGCCCCAATAGTTAGGCACCTAAGCACAAATACTTAGGCGCCTAATCAGAACCCATCCGATCCGCAGAGCTCGATTTGGGAGGACAACCCATGAGCAAGAAGGCCCCCGGTGCTCCCCCGCCGTTCGTCCTGTGGCGCGAGGTCCTGGTCGCCTACCTCATGCCGGCCGCGACGGCCGGCCTCGGCGGTGCCGTCAGCGGGCAGCGGCAGCTGGTGGTCGCCGCGCTCACCACCATCGGCGGCACCTCCGCCCTGGTGGCCGCCGTGCTCGGCTCCGTCCTGCGCCGCCGCCCGGTCCGCACCAGGCCGGTGCGGACCCCTCGCGCGCTCGCGGCCGCCGCTCTCGGCCTGATCTCCGCCGGGCTCGGCCTGGCCCTCGGCCTTGCCGCCGCGCGCTTGCTCCCGCACGTCCCGGCGCTCACCGCCAGCCCATGGCCGAAGCGACTACCCCTCGATCTGCCGGTCTCCTCCGCCATCGCCGCCACCATCACCACCTGGCGCTGGCGCGGCAGCCGCCGCACCCCCGAACCGCACCACCCGCTCCCCGTCGGAGCCGAACCCCGACCCGAAAGGCAGACATCATGATCGTCATCATGGGCGCCGCTGGCGCCACGGGCGGCGCCACCCTGCGCAGCCTCTCCGCCCTCGGCGTCCCGAGCCGCGCGCTCAGCCGCGACCCCGCCCGCCTGGCCGCCGGACTGGACGAGCGGACCCTCGCCCGGACCGAGCCGTTCGACGCCGACGCCGCCGACCCGGAATCCCTCCGCGCGGCCTTCCGCGGCGCGCACCAGCTCTTCCTCACCATGGCCAACAGCCCGGACCAGGTCCGGCACGAGCTGAACGCGGTCGACGCCGCCCTCGACTGCGGGATCCGGCACATCGTCAAGGTGTCCGCCCCCGCCGCCGAGCCGGACTCCCCCGTCGCGGTCTCCCGCGGCCACCACCTGGTCGAGGAACGCCTGCGGTCCTCCGGCGTCGCCACCACCGTGCTGCGCCCGTACGCGTTCATGCAGAAGCTGCTGCTCCTGGCGCCCGGCATCGCCGCCGCCGGAGTGGTGCACGGCGCGATGGGGCAGGCGCGCTGCAACTACGTGGACGTCCGGGACATCGGCGACCTCGCCGCCGATGTCCTCACCCGCCCGGAGCTGGCGGGCGGCGCCTACCCGCTCACCGGTGGGCGGGCCTACAGCCATCCGGAGCTCACCGCACTGCTGGGCGGCTTGCTCGGCCGTACGGTCCGCTACCTCGACCTCTCCCCGGCCGAGCTGCACGCCCATCTGGTCGAGCGCGCCGGGATGCCCGACTGGCTCGCCGCCCACGTGGTGGAGATCCAGCAGCTCGCGGCGGTCCGCCCGGAGGCGCCGGACGCCACCTTCACCCGCGTCACCGGGCGCGCACCGCGCACGCTGGAGGCCTTCCTCCACGAGCACCTGCACCACTTCCGCTGACCGCTCGACCCCCACGCTCCACCCCCTCCGACCCCGTGGCGGGCCCGGACCGACCGGGGCAGCTGGGCCGAAAGAGTCCTGGAAACGGCCGAAACGCCGGGCCCGCCACTCGAAGGGAGCAGCATTCGCTGTGGTGTGGATCACGATCCAAAATCCGATCTGACGAACCGTCAATTCGACTGACCTTCCGTCACATCGATTCAGGAAAGCCCTAGTTGTTGACTGACATTTCATCAGATTCGGTCACTCTCGGGCGAGTTGGGGCGGGGACGCCCTCCTACGCCACCGGAAATCCGGAGCTACCATCGGTCGGGTTGTCCGCTCCGGCCCCGGAGTGGGGTCACCCGGTCCGGCGAGTGCTCCCACCGCCCCCAAGGGCCGGGCATGATCGGAACGGGGCGAGGACGAGGAGCGCACGGGCCGCCATGACAGCTGAACCGAGCCAGCCGAACGAACCGAGCCGGCCCCAGGTCGCCGCGCCGCCGCACGCCCTGTTCCCGGGCCGCCCGGCCGCCGCGCCGCGCACCCTGGTGGACGTCCTGGCCGCCACCGTGCGCGCCCACCCCGACGAGCCGGCCCTGGACGACGGCAGGGCCGTGCTCAGCTACCGCGCGCTGGCCGCCGAGGTCGAGCAGCTGCGCCGCCGACTGGCCGCCGCCGGAATCGGCGCGGGCGACCGGGTGGGTGTGCGCGTGCCCTCCGGCACCAACGACCTGTACGTCTCGATCCTCGCCGTGCTCGCCGCCGGAGCCGCCTACGTCCCGGTGGACGCGGAGGACCCGGACGAGCGCGCCGAGCTGGTCTTCGGCGAGGCCGGGGTCGCCGCCGTGCTCGGCGCCGGGCGCGCCCTGACCCCGACGGCGGAGCGCCTGCTCGCCCCGACCACGACCACGGGGCGCGCGCCGGCCCCCGCCGACGACGCCTGGATCATCTTCACCTCCGGCTCCACCGGCAAGCCCAAGGGCGTCGCCGTCACCCACCGCAACGCCGCCGCCTTCGTGGACGCCGAGGCCGCGCTCTTCCTCCAGGACGAGCCGATCGGCCCGGGCGACCGGGTGATGGCCGGCCTGTCGGTCGCCTTCGACGCCTCCTGCGAGGAGATGTGGCTGGCCTGGCGGCACGGCGCCTGCCTGGTGCCGGTCCCCCGCTCCCAGGTGCGCAGCGGCGCCGACCTCGGCCCGTGGCTGGCCGAGCAGGAGATCACCGTGGTCTCCACCGTCCCCACGCTGGCCGCGCTGTGGCCGGCCGAGGCGCTCAACGAGGTGCGGCTGCTGATCTTCGGCGGCGAGGCCTGCCCGCCCGAGCTGGTGCAGCGCCTGGTCACCGAAGGCCGCGAGGTGTGGAACACCTACGGCCCCACCGAAGCCACCGTCGTCGCCTGCGCCGCGCTGCTGACCGGCGAGGGCCCGGTGCGGATCGGCCTGCCGCTGGACGGCTGGGACCTCACCGTCGTGGACGAGGCCGGCGAGCCGGTCGCCCCCGGCGGCACCGGGCAGCTGGTGATCGGCGGGGTCGGCCTGGCCCGCTACCTCGACCCGGAGAAGGACGCCGAGAAGTACGCACCGCTGCCCTCGCTCGGCTGGGAGCGCGCCTACCGCAGCGGCGACCTGGTCCAGGCCGACCCGGCCGGCCTGCTGTTCCTGGGCCGCACCGACGAGCAGATCAAGCTGGGCGGCCGCCGGATCGAGCTCGGCGAGGTGGACGCGGCGCTGCAGGCCCTGCCCGGCGTGGCGGGCGCGGCCGCCGCCGTCCGGACCGCGCGCGGCGGCAACCAGCTGCTGGTCGGCTACCTGGTGGTCCAGGACGGCTTCGACCGCGAGCGGGCCGTCGAGCGGCTGCGCGCCGAGCTGCCCGCCGCCCTCGTCCCGCTGCTCGCGACCGTCGAGTCCCTGCCCACCCGGACCTCCGGCAAGGTCGACCGCAACGCCCTGCCCTGGCCGCTGCCCGAGCTGGAGGCCGCCGGTCCGAGCGAGCAGCTGTACGGCACCGAGGCCTGGCTGGCCGAGCAGTGGACCGAGATCCTCGGCATCAAGGTCAGCGGCCCGCGCGACGACTTCTTCGCGATCGGCGGCGGCAGCCTGGCCGCCGCCCGGCTGACCACCCTGCTGCGCACCCGCTACCCGAGCGCGGCCGTGCTGGACATCTACCAGAACCCGACGCTGCGCAAGCTCGCCCGGCACCTGGAGGGCACCGCCGCCGACACCGCCGAGGCCCGCACCGTCACCCTGGTCCCGACCAGGGCCAAACTGCTGCAGCTGCTCCTGCTGATCCCGCTCTTCACCGTGGTCGGCCTGCGCTGGACGGTCGCCCTGCTGGCCGCCGGCACCCTGCTCACGCACCTCGGGGACTACCCGTGGGCGCCCACCGCCTCCTGGTGGTGGGTCGGCGCGGGTGCGCTGGCGCTGTACACGCCGGCGGGCCGGCTGGCCGTCTCGGCGGGCGGTGCACGGCTGCTGCTGCGCGGCCTGCGCCCCGGCAGCCACCCGCGCGGCGGTGCCGTGCACCTGCGGCTCTGGGCCGCCGAGCGGCTCGCCGAGCTGAGCGGCGCGACCGCGCTGTCCGGCGCCTGGCTGGTGCGCTACGCCCGCGCGCTGGGCTGCAAGGTCGCATCCGACGTGGACCTGCACTCGCTGCCGCCGGTCACCGGGATGCTGAAGCTGGGCCGCGGCTGCGCGGTCGAGGCCGAGGTGGACCTGTGCGGCTACTGGCTGGACGGCGACCGGCTGCTGATCGGCCAGGTCAAGGTCGGCTCCGGCGCCGTGGTCGGCACCCGCTCGACGCTGCTGCCCGGCGCCCGGGTCGGCAAGCGCGCCCAGGTGGTGGCCGGCTCCAGCGTCACCGGTCAGGTGCCGACCGGCCAGCGCTGGGGCGGCGCGCCCGCCGCCAAGCTGGGCCGCGCCGAGCGCACCTGGCCCAAGGAGCGTCCGGCGCGCCGGGCCCGCTGGGCCGCGTTGTACGGCGCCAGCGGTGCCGTCCTCGGCCTGCTCCCGGCGCTGCCCGCCCTCGCCGGGCTCGCCGTGCTCTCCCGCTTCGTCCACCAGGGCGACCCCCTGGGCCCGGCGCTCGGCGGAGCGCTGCTCGGCCTGCTGCCGGCGACCCTCGCGTACGGCGCGGTGTACGCGGCGCAGCTGCTGGCGCTGGTGCGGCTGCTGAGCATCGGACTGGCACCCGGGGTGCACCCGCTGCACGGCCGGGTCGCCTGGCAGGCGTGGACGGTGACCCAGCTGATGGACCGGGCCCGGGAGGTGCTGTTCCCGCTCTACGCCGGGCTGGTCACGCCGCTGTGGCTGCGGGCGCTCGGGATGCGGGTGGGCCGGGGCGCCGAGGTGTCGACGGTGCTGGCGCTGCCCAGCCTGACCTCGGTCGGGGACGGCGCGTTCCTGGCCGACGACACCCTGATGGCGCCGTACGAGCTGGGCGGCGGCTGGGTGCGGCTCGGCGAGGCGAAGGTCGGCGATCGGGCGTTCCTGGGGAACTCGGGGATGACCGCGCCTGGCCGGTCGGTCCCCAAGCGCGGCTTGGTGGGCGTGCTGTCGGCGACTCCGGCGAAGGCGAAGAAGGGCGGCTCGTACCTGGGCATGCCGCCGGTGCGGCTGCCGCGCTCCGCGGACCAGGCCGACCAGAGCCTGACCTACGAGCCGCCGGCCCGGCTGCTCTGGGCGCGCGGGCTGGTCGAGCTGGCTCGGGTGGTGCCGGTGCTGGCCTCGGGGGCGCTGGGTCTACTGACGGTGGCCGCGATGTCCTGGCTGGCCGCGGGCTCGCCGCTGACCGCCGCGCTGCTGTCGGGCCTGGTGCTGCTGGGGGCCGGCACGGTCGCCGCCCTGGTGGCGGTGGCGGCGAAGTGGCTGCTGGTCGGGCGGTTCCGGGCGGTGGAGCACCCGCTGTGGAGCGGCTTCGTGTGGCGCAACGAGCTGGCGGACACCTTCGTGGAGATGCTGGCGGTGCCCTGGCTGGTCGGCGCGGTGCCGGGCACGCCGGTGCTGAACCTGTGGCTGCGGGCGCTCGGCGCGCACGTCGGGCACGGCGTCTGGTGCGAGAGCTACTGGCTGCCGGAGGCGGACCTGGTCACGCTCGGCGACGGGGTCAGCGTCAACCGGGGCTGCGTGGTGCAGACGCACCTCTTCCACGACCGGATCATGCGGATGGATACTGTGGTCCTCCGCGAGGGCGCCACCCTGGGCCCGGGCGGCATCGTGCTGCCCGGCAGCACGGTGGGCGCGCGCAGCACGCTGGGCCCGGCCTCGCTGGTGATGCGCGCCGAGTCCGTCCCCGCCGACACGCGGTGGCTGGGCAACCCCATCGAGGCGTGGCAGACCACGTCATGAGCTCCTCTCATGACGCCATGAGCCGCACTCACCACGACCGATCGCATGAGCAACTCTCATGGCCCACATGAGCGACGCTCACGAGCCGCACATGAGCCGCGCTCATGAGCACCCCACGACCACCCGTCCCGGCCCGCAGGAAGCGCACGCCCCCGTGAAGTCCAAGCACGCCCCCGCGGCCGCCGGCGCCCCGGACCCGTACTTCCCGAACAGCGGCGACCACCGCTACCGGGTGCACCGCTACGAGCTGACGCTGGACTACCGGCCCGGGCCCAACCGACTGGCCGGCTCGGCCCGCCTCAGCGCGGTCGCGGATGCGGCGCTGGCCGAGTTCGCGCTCGACCTGGCCGAGTTCCGGATCGGACGGGTGCTGGTCGACGGCCGGGCCGCCCGCTACACCCACCGCGCCGGCAAGCTCCGCATCCGCCCGGCGAAGCCGCTCGCGGCGGGCGCGGCGTTCACCGTCGAGGTGCACTACACCGGCAACCCGCGCCCGGTGCGCAGCCCCTGGGGCGGCCTGGGCTGGGAGGAGCTGACCGAGGGCGCTCTGGTGGCCAGCCAGCCGATCGGTGCGCCGTCCTGGTTTCCGTGCAACGACCGGCCCGCGGACAAGGCGACGTACCAGATCGCGGTCACCACGCCGTCCCCGTTCACCGTGGTGGCGAGCGGCCGGCTGCTGACCCGCACCACCCGGGCGTCCAGCACCACCTGGGTGTACGAGCAGAGCGCGCCCACCCCGACCTACCTGGTGACGGTCTCGGTCGGGCACTACCGGGCGGTGCCGCTGGCCGCCCGGCCGGCCGTGCCGCAGACGGGGTACGTGCCGGAGCGGCTGGCCACCGGGTTCGCCCGGGACTTCGCCCGGCAGCCGGAGATGGCGGCGTACTTCGGCGAGGTCTTCGGGCCGTACCCGTTCGGCGAGTACGCGGTCGTCCTCGCCGACGAGGAGCTGGACGTCCCGGTGGAGGCGCAGGGCGTCGCCACCTTCGGCACCAACCACCTCGGCGGCGGCTGGGATCGCGAGCGGCTGATCGCGCACGAGCTGGCCCACCAGTGGTTCGGCAACAGCGTCACCATCGCGAACTGGCGGCACATCTGGCTCAACGAGGGCTTCGCCAAGTACGCGGAGTGGCTCTGGTCCGAGCACGCCGGCGGCCCGGCCGCGGCCACCCGCGCCCGCGCCGCGCACGGGCTGCTGTCCGGGCTGCCGCAGGACCTGACGCTCGGCGACCCGGGCCGGAAGCTGATGTTCGACGACCGGCTGTACCAGCGCGGCGGGCTCGTGGTGCACGCGCTGCGGCGGGCGCTCGGCGACGACGCGTTCTTCGCGATGCTGCGGGACTGGACGGGCCTCAACCGGCACGGCGTGGTCGACACCGCCGACCTGCGGGCGCACGCCTCCCGGTACACCTCCGCCCCGCTCGGCCCGCTGTTCGAGTCCTGGCTGGAGCGGCCGGAGCTGCCGCCGCTGCCGGACTGAGTACCCGTCGGGGCGGGTGGGGTCATTCGTTCGGGTCCGGGGCCGGACTGGGCTACTGTCCGTCCACATGTCGATGAGTTCAGAAGCCCACATGACCGATCTGCCCGACGAACTGCTGCCGACCACCCGCCGCGCCCTGCTGCACCGGCTCGCCGTCGCCCAGTCCGGGGGGCGCACGCCCTCGATGCTCGCCGGCGTGGTGCGGGGCGGGCGGCTGGTGTGGAGCGGCGCCCGCAGCATGATCGACGGGCACGCCCCGACCCCGGACGTCCAGTACCGGATCGGCTCGCTCACCAAGACCTTCGTCGCCGTGCTGGTGCTGCGGCTGCGCGACGAGGGCCTGCTCGACCTCGCCGACCCGCTCTCCCGCCACCTGCCCGGCACCCCGGCCGACGCCGCGACGATCGCCCAGCTGCTCTCGCACTCCTCGGGGCTCGCCGCCGAGACCCCCGGCCCGTGGTGGGAGCGGACCGACGGCGCGCTGCGGCCCGGCCTCGACGACATCCTGGAGACCGAGCGCCCGCTCAAGCACCCGGCCGGACGGCTCCACCACTACTCCAACCCCGGCTACGCGCTGCTCGGCGCGCTGGTGGAGAAGCTGCGCGGCGAGCCCTGGGGCGAGGCGCTGCGCCGCGAGGTGCTGGCACCGCTCGGCATGGACCGCACCACGCTGCTGCCCGAGCACCCGCACGCCGGCGGCTTCGCCGTGCACCCCTGGGCCGACGTCCTGCAGCCCGAACCGCTCACCGACACCGGCCTGATGGGCCCGGCCGGCCAACTCTGGTCCACCGGCGCCGACCTGGCCCGCTGGGCCGCCTTCCTCGCCGCCGGCGACGACAAGGTGCTCTCCGCCGAGACCGTCGCCGAGATGCGCCGCCCCGCCGTCGCCCCGGACGACCCCGGCTGGACCACCGCGTACGGCCTCGGCCTGCAACTGCGCCGCCACGAGGACCGGTTGCTGTACGGGCACACCGGCTCGATGCCCGGCTTCACCGCCGGCCTGTGGATCAGCGAGGCCGACGGCCTGGCCGCGTTCGCCCTCTCCAACGCCACCAGCGGCGCCAACGCCCCGCAGCTGGCCGCCGCTCTGATCGCGATCACCGCCGAGCACGAGCCCCGGTTGCCCGAACCCTGGCGCCCGCTGCCCGAGGTGGACGAGGAGCTGCTGGAGCTCACCGGCCCCTGGTACTGGGGCGCCGCCCCGAACGCCCTGCGGCTGCGGGCCGACCGGGTGCTGGAGCTCGCCCCGCTCGCCGGCGGCGGCCGGGGCTCGCGCTTCCGTCCCGAGCCGGACGGCACCTGGACCGGACTGGACAACTACTACGCGGGCGAGACCCTGCGGGTGGTCCGCACCCCGGAGGGCACGGTCAGCCACCTGGACGTGGGCTCCTTCGTCTACACCCGCGAACCGTACGGCCCGGCCGAAGCCGTCCCCGGCGGCGTGGACCCGGAGGGCTGGCGCGCCATCTGAGCCCGGCCCGGGGCGCGAACCGGGTGCGGACCTGAGCCGGGTGGCGGACCTGAGCCGGGTCCGGCCGTGAGCCACGCCCGCGCGCGAGCCAGGCTCGGGCGCGAACCGGTTCCGGGTGGGCCGCCCGGGTGGACGGCACAACGGGGGCGTACGGTGCAGTCGTACGCCCCTGTTGTCCACCCCCTGCGAACGAGCGCCGGGTGCCCGGGAGATGACCGGCAGGCCACGGGTGGTCCCATTCAACAGGTGCACATCTGCGCTCCGCCGTGCCGCAACGTGGATGCCAACCGACTCGGAGAGAAGTACCGGGACCGGTTCGCGTCCATGCCCGACCACCTGCGGACCGGGACGGTGCCCTGGCGATCCACGGCACCGCCGCTCGTGCTGCCCTGGAGGGTCCGCCATGACCACCTTCCCCACGTACGCTCCGTCCGCAGTCGCCCCCACCCATGACGCCCCGGCGGTCCCCGCCCCTCGCCACCGCCCCGCGCCGGCCTCCGTCCCCGCGCCGGCCCCCGCCCCCGCGCCCGCATCCGTCCCGGCCCCCGCCTACACCGTTTCCCTCGCCCGTGACGAGGACGACGTGCGCGCCGCCCAGCGGCTGCGCCACCAGGTGTTCGCCGCCGAGCTCGGTGCCGTCCTGCACAGCCCGGTCGCGGGCCTGGACGTCGACCCCTTCGACAAGTACTGCGACCACCTCCTGGTCCGCGAGGGCGAGCACGGCACCGTCATCGGCACCTACCGGCTGCTGCGCCCCGAGGCGGCCCGCCGGGCCGGACGGCTGTACTCCGAGGGCGAGTTCGACCTGTCCGCCCTCGTGCCCGTCCGCCCCGGCCTGGTCGAACTCGGGCGCTCCTGCATCCACCCGGACCACCGGGGCAACGGCGCCGTCATCAACCTGATGTGGGGCGGCATCGCCCGCTACCTCGCCGACACCGGCAACACGTGGGTGGGCGGCTGCTGCTCCATCGGCCTCGAGGACGGCGGCGCGACCGCGGCCCGGGTCTGGGACACCGTCAGCGCCAAGTACCTGGCCCCCGCCGAGTACCGGGTCGCCCCGCACCGCCGCTGGGACGCCACCGGCGTACCGCGCGCCGAGCGCGGCGCGCTGCCGGCCCTGCTCCGCGGCTACCTACGGCTCGGTGCCTGGGTCTGCGGCGAGCCCGCGTACGACCCGGACTTCGGCTGCGCCGACCTGTACGTGCTGCTGTCGCTGGAGCGCACCGACCCGCGCTACCTCCGGCACTTCCTCGCCGGGCTGCCCGGCCTCGGCACCGCGTCCGCACCGGCCTCCCCGGCCGCCGCGTCCGCCGCGTCCGCCGCGTCATGAGCGTCTGGCTGCCCACGGCGACCTGCCGGCCCGAGACCTGCCTGGCCGAACCGGCGCCGGAGGTCTCCCACCCCCGCCGGGTCCTGCGGCTGACGGCCTGCCTGGCGGCGGTCGTGGCCGGCGTCGTGCTCAGCCTGCCGGTCCGGCTGCTCCCGTACGGCGGCCGGGACCGGCTGATCCGGCTCTGGGCACGCGTACTGCTGCGCACCCTCGGGGTGACCGTCCACCTCACCGGGCCCGGCGGCGGGACCGTCGGTACGGGCGGCGGGGTGCTCGTGGTGGCCAACCACGTCTCGTGGCTGGACATCCCACTGCTCGCGGCCGGACGGCCGGGCCGGTCGCTGGCCAAGACCGAGGTCCGGCAGTGGCCGGTGCTCGGTCGGCTGGTCGCCTGGGGCGGCACCGTCTTCCTGGACCGCGACCGGCTGCGGTCGCTGCCGGACACCGTGGCGGCGGTGGCCGAGGAGCTGCGCTCCGGGCACCCGGTGATCGTCTTCCCGGAGGGCTCGACCTGGTGCGGGCGGGAGAGCGGGCGGTTCCGCCCCGCGCTGTTCCAGGCCGCGGTGGAGGCGGGCGCCTTCGTCCAGCCGGTGACGATCCGCTACCGGCTGGCGGACGGGCGGCCGACCAGCGCCCCCGCCTTCATCGGGGACGACGGGCTGCTCACCTCGCTCGCCCGGGTGGTCGCGGCACGCGGGCTGGTCGCCGACGTGACGTTCCTGCCGCCGATCCCGCCGCCCGCCGCGCAGCCCACCCGGGCGGGCGCGCGGCGCGAACTGGCCCGCGCCGCGCAGGCGGCGATCGAGGGCACCCGCTGACCGGAGGCCACGGCGACGACGGCCGGTCAGGCTCGGTGGGCCTCGGCCGACTCCGTCGGGTGCGGCTCCGCCGGGTGCGGCTCCTTCGGGTGCGACTGCGGCTGCCGCGAGCCGTCGGCACCGGCCGGGGCGACGGGTCGGGCCCGGCCGAGCAGGACGGCGACCAGGACGGCCGTGACGGCGAGCGCCGCCGCGCCGCAGAGCACGGCGAGGTGGATGCCGTCGATGAACGCACCGTCCACCGCGTCCCGGACCGGACCGGGCAGGGCCGCTGCCGCCGCTCCGCCACCGCCGCGCAGCCCGCCGGTGGGCGCCTCCGCGATCGGGCCGACCGCCTCCGGTGGGACGCCGAGCCGGTGCAGGGCGTCCGTCAGGGAGTCGGTCAGCCGGTTGGTCAGGACGGCGCCCAGCACGGCGATCCCGAGGACACCGCCGAGCTCGCGCAGTGTGTTGACGGTCGCCGAGGCCATCCCGGTCTGCTCCGGGGGCACCCGCATCATCACCGCGATCGACACCGGGGTGAAGGTCAGCCCCATCCCGAGGCCCATCGCGAACAGCGTCCACAGGTACTCGGGGTAGCGGGCGTGGTCCCCGTACAGCGCCAGCCCGCCGAGGCCCGCCGCGCACAGCGCGAGGCCGAGCACCAGCGGCGGCCGCGGACCGTACCGGGCGGTCAGTCGGCCGGACAGCGGCGCCGCGACCACCAGCATCGCGGTCATCGGCAGCCCGGCGTAGCCCGCGGCAGCCGGGGACCACCCGAGGGTGCCCTGCATCATCAGCGGCAGGAAGAACAGCGCACCGAACATCCCGAAGCTGACCATGAAGCCGCTGAGCAGCGCACCGCCCAACGCCCCGTCGCGGAACAGCCGCAGCTCCAGCATCGGCTCGGCGAGGCGCAGTTCGAGCACCAGGAAGGCGAGCAGCAGGACGACGGCCGCAGCGCCGCCGCCGAGCACCCGGGCCTCGGTCCACCCCCGGGACGGGCCCTCGATCAGCGTGTGGACCAGCAGCGCGAGCCCGGTGGCAGACAGGGCGAGGCCGCCGAGGTCGATCCGGCGCGGGCGCGGCGGGATGTCCGGGAGGACGCGCACGGCGAGCAGCAGCCCGGCGGCGCCGATCGGCACGTTGATCCAGAACACGCTGGCCCAGCCGAGGTGTTCGACCATCGGGCCGCCGACCACCGGGCCGACCGAGAGGCCGAGCGCGGACACCCCGGACCAGGTGGCGATCGCCTTGGTCCGCTCGCGTTCGTCGGTGAAGACGTGCCGCAGCAGGGCGAGGCTTCCGGGGGTGAGCAGCGCGGCCCCGACGCCCTGGAGCATCCGGGCGCCGACCAGGACGCCGAGCGTCCCGGCGAGGGCGGCGACGGCGGAGCCCACCGTGAACAGGGCGAGCCCGAGCCGGAACACCCGGGTGCGGCCGAGACGGTCGCCGAGCGCGCCGCCGGTGAGCACGAGGGCGGCGTAGACCAGGCTGTAGCCCTCGGCGACCCACTGCAGGCCGCTGATCCCGGCGTCCAGATCCTGCCCGATGCGGGGCAGGGCGTTGTTGACGATGACGTTGTCCAGCATGGACATGAACATGGTGACGCAGAGCGTGAGCAGTGCGAGCCGTTGGCGGCGGGCGCTCGACCCGTCCATGGATCCCTCCCGAGAATGACACCTAACACTGTTAGGGATTGGTTCGGTAGCCACAGAGTGCCCCTAACGGTGTTAGATTGCAAGCGGGTATCCCACGGCGCCGCGAACAAGATCCACCGACGGGATCCACGCACGGCGCCCGCTCACGACGCCCGCTCACGACGCGCCCGCTCACGACGCCCGCCGACGACACGCTGGAGGCATCCGCACCGCCATGCCGGAGAACGACACGACCCCGCCGGGGGACGACACCGGAACACCCGCTCCGACGCCCGCCGTGACCAGGGAGGCCCTCGCCCAGGCAGCGCTGCGGGTGCTGGAACGGGACGGCCTCGCCGGACTCTCGATGCGCAAGGTCGCCGCCGAAGTCGGCGTCAAAGCGGCCTCGCTGTACTGGCACGTCCGCAACAAGGAGGAACTGCTCGACCTGCTCAACGACGCGATCATGGCGTCGGCCGAGCCGCCGCCTCGCGAGGGCGGCTGGCGTGTGCAGCTCCGCGGCTACTGCTGGCGCTACCGCCGACTCCTGCACGACAACCGCGACGCCGCGAAAGTCGTCGCCGGTCGCCTCGCCCCGGGACCGCACCTGTTCGGACTGCTGGAGGACCAGCTGGACCGCCTGCGGGAGGCCGGTTTCTCCGATACCCACGCCGCCCTGACCACCTACCTGCTGAGCTCCTTCGTCCAGGGCTTCGTCCTGCAGGAACAGTCACCGATGTCAGCCGCCGAGGCCGACGGCGCCAGCCGGCTCGACGTGGTCACCGCGGTCCGCGACCGCTTCCGCGCCCTGCCCGTCGAGACCTTCCCCAACCTGGTCGAGCTGGCCGGCGACCTCACCGAACCCGACCTCGACGTCCGCTTCGAGTTCTGCGTCGAGCGCATCCTCGACGGCCTCGCCGCCCTGCTCCCGCCGGACCGCCGCTGACCCGCTCACCAGGCCCTCTGATCCGCTCACCACGCCCTCACCGGCGGCGGGGTAGGCTCGCCAGGATCTGTTCGTACGACCACGGAGGAGCCACCCGTGACCGAGCTGTACCCGCTCTACGAGCCGTTCGCGCAGGGCTTGTTGGACGTCGGCGACGGGCAGCGGATGTACTGGAACGCCTCCGGCGACCCGGCGGGCACGCCGGCCGTGGTGGTGCACGGCGGGCCTGGGTCCGGCCACAGTCCGGGCGCCCGGCGGTACTTCGACCCGAAGCGCTACCATCTCGTCCAGTTCGACCAGCGCGGGTGCGGGCGGAGCGAGCCGCACGCCGCGGACGCGTCGACCGGGCTGGAGTACAACACCACCGGGCACCTGATCGCCGACATGGAACGGCTGCGCGAGCACCTCGGCATCGACAAGTGGCTGCTGTACGGCGGCTCGTGGGGCTCCACGCTGATCCTCGCGTACGCCCAGGCCCACCCCGAGCGGGTCTCCGCGATCGTGATCTGCGGCGTCACCATGACCCGCCCCGAGGAAACCGACTGGCTCTACCGGGGCGTCGGCCGCTTCCTGCCGGGCCCCTGGCAGGAGTTCCGGGACTTCCTGCCGGCCGCCGACCGGGACGGCAACCTGGTCGCCGCCTACAGCAGGCTGCTCAACAGCGCTGACGAGACCGTCCGGCGGGCCGCCGCCAACGCCTGGGCCACCTGGGAGGATGCGGTCATCTCGCACGAGTCACTGGGCAAGCCGAACGCCTACACCGACCGTCCCTCCGACGCCCTGATGGCCTTCACCCGGATCACCGCGCACTACTTCTCGCACAACGTCTTCCTCGAGGACGGCCAACTGCTGCGCGACGCCGGGCGGCTGGCCGGGATCCCGGGCGAGCTGATCCACGGGCGGCTGGACCTCGGCGGGCCGCTCTACACCGCCTGGCAACTGGCCGAGGCGTGGCCGGACTCCCGGCTGACCGTCATCGACGAGTCCGGGCACACCGGGAGCCCCCGGATGCGGGACGCCGTCCTGGCCGCGATCGAGCGCTTCGCCTGACCACCCGGGCTCCGCGAGGGCGGGCGGGCTCCGCGCGGGCGGGCGGCTGTCGTTCGTCACAAGTGCGCCATTCCAATGAACCCATACGATACGACTCATGATCGCCTATGCCCCAGCCGCCCTGTTCTTCCTGTTGTTCGGAGTCGGGGTACTGCGCGACCGCCGTCAGTTCAGCAATGCCGTCCTCCTCGGCATCGCCGTCTCCTTCCTCTCCCTCGCCCTGCTCGCCGAGCTCCGCAAGGCGCCCACCCTGGTGGTGGAGCTCGTGGCGGCGGCGATCGTCCTGCTCCCGGCCGTCGGCACGGTGGCCCTGGTCTGGTTCCTGATCTCCAACGGCATCACCATGATCCGCAAGGAGGGCACCCGGCCCGCGAACCTGCTGTCACTGCTCGCCGGGCTGGGCATCGTCGCCGTCATCGCGCTGCTGGGCGCCGCCCTCGTCACCGGCTCCCGGCAGCTGGCCATCCTGGCGGGCACCGCCGTGCTGGTGGTCCTCTACGTCTCCTTCCTGTTCGTCTGCTTCGTCGGCTACGCCTTCCTGCACAGCCGCCACCGGCCGCGCCGGAACGTGGACTTCGTGGTCGTGCTCGGCTCCGGACTGATCGGCGGCGAGCGCGTCCCGCCGCTGCTGGCCAGCCGGCTGAACCGGGGCCGCGAGGCGCACGAGAAGCAGGCCGCGCGCGGCAACCCGCCGGTGCTGATCACCTCGGGCGGCCAGGGTCCGGACGAGAAGCTGCCCGAGTCCCACGCGATGGCCGACTACCTGGTCGAACGCGGCTTCCCGGCCGAGCACATCGAACGGGAGGACCGCTCGCGCACCACCGAGGAGAACCTGCTCTTCAGCAAGGCCATCATGGAGCAGGCCAAGCCCGACTACCGCTGCGTCGTGGTCACCAACAACTTCCACGCCTTCCGGGCGGCGCTCCTCGCCCGCAAGACCGGTGTCAACGGGCACGTCCTCGGCTCGCCCACCGCCCGGTACTACTGGCCGAGCGCGACCATCCGCGAGTTCGCGGCGGTGTTCCTCTCGCACAAGCTCGTCAACTTCGGGATCTGCGGATTCCTCGCGCTCTGCGGGGTGCTCGCGGCGCTCTGAGCAGACCGACCCATCGGGTTCGGCGGGGCGGGGTCCCGGTCGCCGAGGCGGCCGGGGCCCGGCCGTTCCACCGGACCGCTCCGCGGATCGGTCAGGCCGCGGGGCGGGGCGACCACGGCGGGTCGAAGCACGGTGGGCCGAACCATGGCGGTGCGCGCCATGCCCGGGCGGCGGACCTCGGGTGACCGCCACATGGCTTCGGGGTGCGCAGCGCGCCACGCTGCACGGGATCCGCCCCCGCTCCTCCCCCACCCAGGAGTCCCCATGCCCCTGCGCCCCGTCGCCGCCGCACTGTTGACGGCCGCCGCCCTCACGGTCGCCACCGCCGCACCCGTCCCGGCCACGGCCGCCCCCTCGACCATGAGTGCCGCGACCGCCCCGACCACCGCCCCCGCGGGCGGGACGTTCCAGCAGGTCACCGGCTTCGGCCCCAATCCGGGCAACCTCGCGATGTACACCTACACCCCCGCCGGACTGCCCGGCGGCGCACCCCTGGTGGTCGCACTGCACGGCTGCCTGCAGAGTGCCACCGACTACTACCGCAACTCCGGCTGGACCAAGTTCGCCGACCAGTACGGCTTCGCGGTCGTGTTCCCGCAGCCCAGCAGCACCAACAACAGCCTCTCCTGCTTCAGCTGGTTCGACGCGAGCAGGGACGCCCGGGGTGTCGGCGAGGCGGAGTCGGTGGTCGAGATGGTCGCCAAGGCCGGGGCCCTGTACGGCTCGGACGCCCGTCGCGGTCTCCCGGTGACGCGGGTGAAGGTGGCGTCCGGCGCACCGCGCACGCTGGAGGCCTTCCTCCACGAGCACCTGCACCACTTCCGCTGACCACTCGACCCCCACGCTCCACCCGGGATGGGCCACGGACTGGCCGTCCACCCGGGCTCCGGGGCCGACCAGTGCGGGGCCACCGGCGCCTACTTCCTCGACACGATCTGCTCCGGTTACTACACCGCACAGTTCTGGGGTCTGGACGGCGGCACCGGCCCCACCTCCCCCGGCCTGCCCGCCCCGGTCGGGCTGACCGCGACCCCGACCGGGGCGGGCTCGATCGCCCTCGGCTGGCAGGCCGTCAGCGGTGCGGCCTCGTACCTCGTCCACCGCGACGGCAGCCAGGTCGGCAGCGCCACCGGCCCGTCGTTCACCGACACCGGGCTGACCGCCGGAACGACGTACGGCTACACCGTGGCCGCGGTCGACGCGGCGGGCGTGGTGGGCGCCCGATCGGCGGTGGTCACGGCGACCACCTCCGGTGGCACTTCCCAGTGCTTCACCGCAAGCAACTACGACCAGGTCCTGGCCGGGCGCGCCACCCAGAGCGGCGGCCTGACCTACGCACTCGGCTCGGGCCAGAGCATGGGGCTCTGGAACACCTTCGTCACCCACACCCTGAAGCGGACCGGCCCGGGCTATTACGTGCTCGCCGACGGCCAGTGCTGAACGGGCAACAGCCGGCACCGCGGTCTGCGGCTTGAGGCTCATCCGGTGCCCTCCTCCGCCCGGAGCCCGGCGAACAGGTCGGTCTCGACGCCCGCCCCGACCGGGACGCCCGCCCCGACCGCCCCACCGGCCACGGCCACGGGCACCGGAACGGCCACGGGTACCAGGCTCCGGGCCAGGTGGTAGTCCTCCGTCGGCCAGACCTCCCGCTCGATGTCCCGCGGGTGGGCCATGAAGGCGACACCCGGTGCGACCTGGGTGGCGTGGGCCAGCATCGCCGCGTCCCGTACGGCGAACTGCTCGGCGCACGCTATCCGGGTGGTGGTGGCCAGGGCGGGCGGGGTGTCGGGCCACTCGGCGAGCAACTCGCCCATGGCCGACGGGACACCACGCTCCGTCATGGCGTCGTGCAAGGTCTGGAACCAGGCCCGGGAGAGCGCCGTGTGGTAGTAGAGCTTGGAGGCCTGCCAGGGCTCACCCGCCTCGGGGTGGCGCCCCGGGTCGGCGGCGGCCTCGAGGGCTTCCACGGCGACCCGGTGGGTCATCACATGGTCCGGGTGCGGGTACCCGCCGGTCTCGTCGTAGGTGATCACCACGTGTGGGCGGAACTCCCGGATCAGCGCGACCAGCGGCACCGCCGCGTGCTCGACCGGCTGGGCGGCGAAGCAGCCCTCCGGCAGCGGCTCGTCCGGGCCCGGCATGCCGGAGTCGACGAAGCCGAGGAACTCCTGGCGCACCCCGAGGATCTCGCGGGCGGCCGCCATCTCCTCGCGCCGGATCCGGGCGATGTCGGCCCGGACCTCGGGACGGTCCAGTGCCGGGTTGAGCACCGAGCCGCGCTCCCCGCCGGTGCAGGTGGCGACCAGGACGTCCACACCTTCGGCGGCGTACCGGGCGAGGGTGGCCGCGCCCTTGCTGGACTCGTCGTCGGGGTGGGCGTGCACGGTGAGCAGGCGCAGGCCTGCGGGCTTCTTGGTGACCATGGGCACCTCCGTGATCAGGGTTCCTACGTCAAGAGTTGACTGCCAGTCAGGCAGCGTCCTTGCGGGTGTTCGGGTAGAGCCAGGCCGGCGCGATCGCCAGCGCGGACAGCGCCAGCACCCACCAGAACGTCTCCCCGAAGGCCGCGCCCGGCACGTCCGGGTGACCGTGCTGGGCCTGTTGGAGGGCCAGCGTCAGCACCGCCGTGCCGAGCGCACCGCCGACCCGGTTCAGTACGTTGACCGCTCCGGCCGCCGCGGGCACCTGGGCCTTCTCGACGCTCCCGTACACCGCCGCCAGGCCGGGGATCGCGATGATCCCCATGCCCGCGCCGCGCAACGCCAGCGAGCCGGCGATCAGCCAGGGGGCCGGCTCCGAGCCACTCCCCAGCCGGGTGAAGGCGAGCGTGCCGACCAGGGAGCAGGCGATGCCGATCAGGACCAGCGGACGCGGTGCGATGCGGTCGGTTATTCGGGCCGCCAGCATCGCGGTGACCGCCGTGCCGAGGGCCTGCGGCGCCAGCAGCAGGCCCGCCTCCACCGCCCCGGCGTGCTTCACCTGCTGGTAGTAGAGCGGCACCAGGAACATCGAGCTGTAGAGCGCGGCGCCCTGCAGGAAGCTGTTCGCCGTCGCCACGGTGAAGCCGCGTCGGGCGAACAGCCGCAGGTCGATCAGCGGCGTCCGAGCGTTGCGGCGCCCCACGCGCAGCGCGTACCAGCTGTAGGCCGCGACCAGGGCCGTACCCGCCACCAGCGCGGCCCAGCCGACCGTTCCGCCGTCACCGATCGTCGAGAGCCCGTAGACCAGCCCGGTCAGACCGGGCGAGAGCAGCATCAGGCCGGTCACGTCCAGCCCGGGCCGCAGCGAATCCGACGCTTCGTCAGTCGGCAGCCAGCGGGCGGCCAGTAGCAGGATCAGCAGCCCGACGGGCACGTTCAGCAGGAACATCCAGCGCCAGTCGAGGTGCTCCAGCACCAGCCCGCCGAGGATCGGCCCGAGGACCGGCGCCAGGCTGATGGGGAGCATCAGGGTGCCCATCACCCGCCCGATCCTGGACGGCCCCGCCGCTTGTATGATGATCGCCTGGCCGAGCGGCTGAATCATCCCGCCTCCGATCCCCTGCAGCACCCGGAAGGCGATCAGGCTGCCCGTCGACCAGGCCAAGCCGCACAGCGCCGAACCGAGCACGAACAGCACGACCGAGGCGAGCCACGCCCGCCGGGCCCCGAAGCGGCCCGCGGCCCAGCCCGAGAGCGGCATGGTCAGCGAGATCGCCAGCAGGTAGCCCGTGGCCACCCACTGCACCGCCCCGATCGAGCTGTGCAGATCGCGACCGATGGAGTCAATGCCGACATTGACGATCGTGCTGTCCAGCAGCGCGAGCACCGGACCCAGGGCGAGTACCGCGCCCATCTTCCACAGGCCCGGCGGAATCGAGTCCGCCGGATTCGACCCCGGTGGATGCGAATCCCCCGGATTCGACCCCGGCGCCCCCTCCCGGACTGCCCCGCGCCGGCCCTTCTCGGTGACGGATTCGGTCATGCGCCCTCCCCTGGATCGCCCTGGAGCGAGCCGTCCCCGAGCCCGGCGAGGGCCCTTCCGGCGGTCACTCCGGCGGCCGTTCCGACCGCCCGAGAAGAACTTAGGACGGACCCACCGATTAGGTCAAACCTAATTCCTGTGCTCGACCCAGCGAACTGCGCTAGGCTCCCGCCATGACCGAGACAGAGACCGAGACCGGGCCCCCGACACCGAACCTCCGCGAGCGGAACAAGCGCCGCACCCGCGAGGCGATCTCGCACGCCGCGACGAGGCTCTTCATCGAGCAGGGCTTCGACCGGACGACCATCGCCGAGGTCGCGGCCGCCGCGGGCGTCGCCAAGATGACCGTCACCAACCACTTCCCGCGCAAGGAGGACCTCTTCTTCGACCTGCACGAGGAGATGGCCGGCCGGCTCGCCCGGACCGTCGCCGGGCGCGCGCCGGGCGAGTCCGCCCTCGCCGCGCTGCGCCGCGACTGCCTCGTCGGGATCGACCGGCACGATCCCCGGTTCGGCTTCTCGGGCCCGGCCTTCGCCCGCACGGTCTTCGACAGCCCGGCGCTGGTCGCCCGGCTGCGCGAGGTGCACGAGCAGAGCGAGAGCGCCCTCGCCGAGGCGCTGGCCGAGGCCGTCCACGAGAGACCCGTCGGCTTCGAGAGCCGCGTCGCCGCCGCACTGCTCGCCGCCGTCGACCGGGCGGTGTTCGCCGAGGTCCTCCGCCGCACCCTGGCCGACGAGGACCACGCCACGATCGCCGCCGCGGTTCGGCCCTCCGCCGTCCACGCCTTCGACCGACTGGAGGGTGCGCTGGGCGGCTTCGCGGTCCGGGAGGCCTGACGATCCCGCAAAGATCGGAACGCCGTTGACGAAAGGTTGACCTGCTCACGGCAGAAGCTTGACGATCACCGCCTCTATCGTCGGCCCATGCCCTCACAGCCCGCCAGGCCCACCACACTGCCGGTCCTGCCGTACCGCAAGCCCACCCGCGGCCGGGACTACTGGGTCCTGAACGATGTCCTGCCCGACCCGGACGCCGTCCGCGAGCGCTGCCTGGCCCGCGACGAGTGGACGGAGGGCTACCCGCACCGCCCCGAGACCTGGCCCGGTCTGCGCACCATGCCGGGCCTGGAGCCCGAAGAGCTGGCCCGGGTCGAGGCCCAGGTCCGCAAGGCCACCGGGGCGTCCCGGCTCTGGGTGCAGAGCACCCCGGGCGGCGGCACGCTCAACCACAACTGCGTCCAGGTCGTCGGCGCCGGCGAGTCGGAGTCCCGCCCGCACACCGACTCCCGCGCGCTCTGCCGCTACGCCGCCGTGCTGTACCTCAGCCCGGGCGCACCCAAGGACGCCGGCACCAGCTTCTACCGCCAGCAGTTCCCCGGCGGCCGCCTCGGCGGCAACCTGGTCGAGGCCCCGCACAACAACCTGGTCGAAGCGCTCGGCACCCGCCGCGTGCCCGCCGACCACTTCGTCGAGGACGTCCGCGTCCCCAACCGCTACAACCAACTGCTGCTCTACCACGCCAACCTGATCCACAGCGCCACCGGCTACTACGGCAACCAGCTCGCTGAGCGCCGGATGACGGCGGTGTTCTTCTGGATGGCCTGACCACGTGACGCCCGGCGGGCCGGTGACGCAGCCCAGCCGACCCCACCGGGCCCGCCACGCGGCTCGGACAGCCCCGACCTGCGCCGGGCTCGCCGGGATTCGGCCACCGCGCACCCGGGGACGCTCACGCCATGGACCACGACCCCCCGGCCACCCCCCGCCCGAACCACCACAATCGGAACCCCCGCCCGAACCGGCCCACCCTGCCGCCCGACGTGCCGCCCACCGAGACGATCCGCCCCGAGTGGGCCGCGATCGACGAGCTGCCCACCACCGAGCTGCTCCGCCTGATGAACGCCGAGGACCGCACCGTCCCCACCGCCGTCGCCGGGCAGTTGGACCGGATCGCCGCCGTGGTGGACGCGGTGGCCGCCCGGATGGCGCGCGGCGGGCGCCTGGTCTACGCCGGAGCGGGAACGCCCGGCCGGCTCGGGGTGCTGGACGCCGCCGAGTGCCCGCCGACCTTCGGCATCGAGCCGGCCCAGGTCGTGGGCCTGATCGCAGGCGGCCGGACGGCCGTGACGGAGGCCGCCGAGGGCGCCGAGGACCGCCCCGACCTCGCCGAGTCGGACGTGGCCGCGCTCGCCCTCACCCCCGCCGACACCCTGGTCGGCGTCTCCGCCTCCGGCCGCACCCCGTACGCGGTGGCAGCCGTACGGGCCGCGCGGGCCGCCGGCGCGCTGACCGTCGCCCTGGCGTGCAACCGCGGTTCGTCGCTGGCAGCCGCCGCCGAGCTGGCCGTCGAGGTGGAGGTGGGCCCCGAGGTACTGGCCGGCTCGACCCGGCTCAAGGCGGGCACCGCACAGAAGCTGGTGCTCAACATGCTGTCGACGGCCGTGATGGTCCGTCTCGGCCGAACGTACGGAAATCTGATGGTCGATGTCCGGGCCACCAACACCAAGCTGCGCGAACGCGCCCACCGGATCGTCGCCGAGGCCACCGGTGCCGACGAGGAGGCCATCCACCGTGCCCTCGGCTCCACCGGCGGACGGGCGAAGGACGCGATCCTGCTCCTGCTCGCCGACGTGGACGCGCCCACCGCCACCCGTCTCCTCACCGCCGCGAACGGCCACCTGCGCGAAGCCCTGAGGGCCGCCCGCAGCAGCTGACCCCAGCCCGGTCGGTCCTCCTCGTCGTCCTGGCCGCCGGCCTGACCGTCATTCGGGCCCTAACGCGCCTCGCGCAGCTTGAGGACGTAGGCCGCGGTCAGCGCCACCGCGCGGTCCTCGTCCTGCGCCAGCTCCACAAGGGCACCTGACGCCGTGCTCCCCGGGACGTCGGCGAGCGCCTGGGCCAACCACCGACGCGCGGACGATCCCGGGGCGTCGCGGGCGAGGCAGTCGACGATCCCGCTGGCGACCCGGTCCGCCAATGCGGGGTCACTCGCCAACACACCGAGCGCATCGGCCGCGTCGGCGCCCTTCCGCTCCTCGACGACCATGTCGATGAGCGTCGGCACCGCGTCGGCGACTCCGCGTGTCCCGAGCGCCAGCGCCGCGAAGTCGCGGACCACCGGGTCGGGGTTGGCGAGGGCGTCCCGCAAGAGTGCGGTCGCCGCACCGTTCGGGAACTCGGCGAGGGACTGGACGGCGCGTTTCCGCACCTCGGCCGCGGGTGAGTCGAGGCCCTTCGCCAGCAGTGCCGGCGCATCCTCCCCCGATCCCGATTGCACCAGGGCCCAACGGAGAGCTCCGGCGACGACCGGGTCCGACTCGTCCAGCACCGCCTCGGCCAGTGCCTCCACCGGCACGGCGACGTCCTCGACCGCGGCCAGGGCGCTGCGCTGCCGCGCCTTCGCGCTCTTCGACTCCAACCCCTGGAGCAGCGAGACGGCCCGGAGGACCTCCTCCCAGCCCGCGGGCTCCGCGGCACCGATCCGGCGGAGTCGTGTGAGCAGCTCGGTCTCCGCCGCGATGCGGTCCAGCGTCTGCCGGATGAGGTCGTCGACGAGCTCCGAGGGCGCGAAACCGGGATCGTCGAGCGCGCGCCCGACGTCACTCAACGACAGCCCCAGGGACCGCAGGCTCTCGATGTGGAAGATCCGCCGGATGTTCTCGTCGGAGTACTCCCGGTAGCCGGAGTCGGTGCGACCCGACGGCCGCACCAGGCCGAGCGACTCGTAGTGCCTCAGCATGCGGGCACTGACCCCGGACCGCCGTGCGACATCGCCGATCAACACTGCCTACCGCCCCTCCTGGCCGCCCCCGCCCAGGGCCACGACGCGCTTCGCCTCCTCGATCGCGAACTCGAATCCGGCATCCGGGTCGCGCCACAGCCGTTCGGTGGCGATGGCGTGGGCGCGCACGCGGGGGTCGGGATGCGCCGTCGCGGCGCCCAGGGCCGGCAGCATCATCTCCCCGAGCGCGATCAGCGCCCGACTGAGGCTCAGCTGCGTCTCGCGTTCGCCGCGCCCGAGCTGCGTCGCCAACACTACGGCCAGCTCGCGCTCCTCACCTTCGGGCACCAGCACGACCGCTGCCCGCCAGGCGCTCCGGGCCACCTCCTCGTCGGCATCGGCCAGCAGCGCCGGTGTGATCGCGGGCCACGCCTGCCGGTCCCCGATCTTGGACAGCGTGTGCAGCGCCTGGCTCCGTGCCTGCGCACGCTGCGAGCGGACCTCGTCCAGCAGGGCCGGGACCGTCACCGCTGCCGGGTGGCGGGTGAGCGCCCACGTCAGCATCTCCCGCACGTAGAACTCGGGCTCGACCGCGCACCGCTCGATCAGCCTGTCGACGAAACCCCGGTCCGGCGTCGTGCCGATGGCCAGTGCGGCCTGCAGCCGGACCGACGAGTCGCCGCTCTCCAGCGCCCGAAGCGCCCGCATCGTGTGCGTGTCCGCTGTCCTCATGGTCATGGTGACCACCTCCTCGGCCACAGTGAAGACCTTGTCACTGTGTCAAGGTCAAGCGGAATCCTCCCGAGGGGCAGCCGCGGGCGTCCTCGGCCCACCGCCCGACAGCGCACAGGCGGCCGTCGAAGCACTTCTGAGCTCCTGTTAGGGTTCGCGGACGTGACGGACCGGGCGACGAAGCAGTACGAGACGATGCTGGCGCACTTCCGGCAGGCCGCCGAGCAGCGGGGTTTCGCCGTGGACCCGGCGCAACGGCCCGCGGTGGAGCGGTTGTCGCGGCTCGCCGGGGAGCTCGCCCGCGCCGGGCTGTTCGTTCGCCGCCCGCCGCGCCACGTCTATCTGTGGGGCCCGGTCGGCCGGGGCAAGAGCTGGCTGGTGGACACCTTCCTGGACGGCCTGGCCACCCCGCGCAAGCGGCGGCTGCACTTCCACGACTTCTTCCGCCGACTGCACGAGGGCGTCGCCCTGCACACCGCCGACCCGCGCCGGGACGCCAACGGTGAGCGGGTGGCGGCGGTCGACCGGGCCGTGGACGAGCTGCTCGGCGACTGCCGGGTACTGGTCTTCGACGAGTTCCACGCCCACGACGCCGGGGACGCGATGCTGGTGGCCCGGCTCTTCCGGACGCTGCTGGACCGGCGGATCACCCTGGTCACCACGTCCAACTACCCGCCTGCAGGGCTGATGCCGAACCCGCTGTACCACCACCTGTTCGAGCCGACGATCCGGCTGATCGAGGAGCGGATGGACGTGGTGGAGATCGCGGGCCCGGTGGACTTCCGCCGGGAGGGGCGGACGGCGGACGGCGCCCCGCAGCGCTTCGCGCAGGGCGCGCGGCTGCGGACCGGCGACGAGCGGGGCCTTCGTGCGCTCGGACTCACCCCGCCGGCCGTGGGGGAGGCGGAGGAGGTGGTGGTGCACGGCCGCCCGCTGCGAGCGGTGGCGGTCCGCGACGCCGAGGTGTGGTTCGGTTTCGCCGAGCTGTGCGAGGGGCTGTCCTCGGCGGCCGACCAGCTGGCGCTCACCGAGCGTTTCCCCACCCTGGTGCTCACCGACGTACCGGCGCTCGCCGACGCGACCCCGGACGGGCGTCGGCGGTTCGCGGACCTGGTGGACGTCTGCTGCGACCGGGACGTCCGGCTGGTGCTGATCGGCGCAGACCCCATCGACGGGCCGACCACCGACGAGAGCCTGTTCCGCGACCTGGACCGGACCGCCAGCCGGATCGCCCTGCTCAGGTCCGCCTGACGGACCGGGGCTCGCCGGCCGCGGCCTGCCCGGCAGGGCCCGCCGGGCAGGCAGGCGGGCCCGCCTGACCGGCGCACAGGCCCTACCCCAGCCGCAGGTCCACCGCGGCCACGACCTCGCCGAGGCGCGGGAAGTCCAGCTCCACCGACGCCCGGTGCTCCTCCGCGGTGAGCCCGGTCATCGCGTCCTCGACGAAGACCAGGTCGTAGCCGTGGTCGGCGGCCGCGCGGGCGCTCGACTCCACGCCGAGGTTGGTGGCGATCCCGGCGAACACCAGGGTTTCGACGCCCCGCGCCCGGAGCAGCTCGTGCAGGCCGGTGCCCCGGAAGGCGCCGATGGTGCGCTTGACCACCACCTCGTCGGCCACCGCCGCGACCTCCGCGAGCAGGTCGCTCCCGGGCGGCTGCTCGGCGACGTTCGGCCGCTCGACCCGCACGGCGACGACCGGGGCACCGGCGGCGCGGAAGGACCGGGCGAGCTCCAGCGAGGTCGCCACCACCTGCGAACCGGCGTGCGGCGCGAGCGGGTTGGCGACGATGCGGTCCATCAGGTCGATCAGGATCAGGGCCGTACTGCGGGGATCAAGCGTCGTCATGGCGCCAACCTAGCCCATCGGCCGACCCACCCGACTCCGCCGCTTCCCGGGCGATCTCGGCCCGGAACCCCTCGATCATCACGCGCAGCCCGTACTCGAAGTCGGCGTCGTGGTCGGTCATCCGCAGCACGTCGGCCGCCTCGCGCAGCAGCGGCAGCTCGCGCAGCGCGTCGTCCGGGAACGGCGGCCGCTCGCGGTCCGCGGCGTCCTGCCGCCAGGCCTGTTCCTCGGTGACCCAGCCCATGATGTAGCGGTCGACGGTCAGCAGCAGCCGCAGCGCCGTGCGCGGGCGCAGACCGGACTGGCAGAGGGCGCCCAACTGCGCCTCGACCGCCGGGAGTTCCTCCTCGGTGGGCAGGGTTCCGGCGTGCACCCGGGCGCCGTCGCGGTAGGCGAGCAGGGCGTGCCGCTTGGCACGGGCGTCGGCGGCGATCCACTCGGGCCAGTGCTCCGGGTCCGGCTCGCGGCCGGGCGGGAGGGCCTCGGCGACCATCGCCTCGGCCATCAGGTCGAGCAGTTCCCGCTTGCCAGTCCATTCCGGACGAACTCCGAGGCCGCGCAGCCGGGTTGGAGATGCTGATCGGCTCCGCCGGCCCCGCCCTGGGCGACCTGCGGGCCGGCGGCCTCGCCGCCGGCCAGGGCATCCGGGCCGCGCTGCGCACCGGCGGTCTGCTCTGCTTCGGCAGCGCCGCCGTCCTGTCCGCCGCCATACCGGCACTCTGGCGCTACGACCAGCGCGCGCACCAGACCACACCAGCCGCCGAACCCCCAACGAGCCTGCCACCGCGCCGACGACCGACCCAACGACCGCGCTGTCAGCCGACCCAGCCCCGGAGCCCATCCCATGACGCACCGCCGACACCCCACCCCCGCACACCGCGCCCGACCGCATCCGCCGCCGCCTCCTGACGTGCATGCACCCGCCCGACCCCGATCAGGAGGGCCCTCACAGCGTGAGCGCCCGCGTCGACGCCCTGATCGGCGACGGGAGTTCGGTCCGGCCTTGCAGGTAACAGTCCACCGCCGCGGCCGCCGCACGTCCCTCGGCGATCGCCCAGACGATGAGCGACTGTCCGCGTCCGGCATCGCCCGCGACGAACACGCCCGCCGTCCCCGAGGCGAAGCCGTCGTCCCTGGCCAGGGTGCCCTCCGGCCCGGTCGCGAGGCCGAGTTGGGCGTACAGCCGCTGGTCCGGCTCCGGCCCGGTGAAGCCCAGCGCGAGCAGCGCCAGCTGCGCCGGCAGGCTCCGCTCGGTGCCGAGCCTCGGGCTGCGGTCGGCGGGCTCGGCCTCGGCGAAGCGGACGGCGGCGAGCCGCCCGTCCGGGCCCGGCTCGAAGCCCACGGTGACCGCCGCGAACACCCGGGGCCCGGCCGCGGCGGCGCCGGACTCCTCGTGCGAGGTGGTCTCCCGGTACACCTTGGGGTGGACGGGCCAGGGCTGCCCGGCCGCCCGGCGCTCCGGTGGGCGCGGGTTGATGTCCAGCTGGGTGACCGAGGCAGCCCGCTGGCGCAGCGCGGTCCCCAGGCAGTCGGCCGCGGTGTCCCCTCCGCCGACGATCACCACGTGGCGGCCCTCGGCGGAGACCGGCGAGGCCGGGCAGTCGCCCTCGTCCACCCGGTTCGCCCAGGTCAGGTAGTCCATCGCCTGGTGCACCCCGGGCAGTTCGTCCCCGGGCACCGGCAGCTCCCTGCAGGCGGTCGCGCCCACCGCGACCACCAGCGCGTCGTACCCGGCCCGCAGCTCCTCGCCCGACACGTCCCGGCCGACCCACACCCCGGTACGGAAGACGGTGCCCTCGGCCCGCAGCTGGTCGAGCCTCCGCTCCAGCCGGTGCTTCTCCAGCCGGAACGGCGGGATCCCGTACCGCAGCAGCCCGCCCGGGCGGTCGGCCCGCTCGTACACCGTGGTGGCGTGCCCGGCCCGGGTCAGCTGCTGGGCGGCAGCCAGCCCGGCCGGACCGGACCCGATCACCGCAACCCGCCGCCCGCCACCCCGCCCGGCCCCGTCTCCCCGCTCGAACCCGTCGCCGTAACCCCACCCACCGTCCCGCTCCGCCGGCCGGGGCCCGTCCCAGCCCTCCTCCCAGGCCCGGTCGGCGATCGCCAGCTCCACGTTCTTGATGGTCACCGCGTCCCCGTCGATCGCCAGCACGCAGGCGCTCTCGCAGGGTGCCGGGCAGAGCCGACCGGTGAACTCGGGGAAGTTGTTCGTCGCCAGCAGTCGGGCGGCCGCCGCCCGCCAGTCCGCCTCCGCCACCAGCCGGTTCCAGTCCGGGATCAGGTTCCCCAACGGGCAGGCGCTGTGGCAGAACGGCAGTCCGCAGTCCATGCACCGCCCCGCCTGCCCGCCCACCACCGGCAGCAGCTCCCCCGGCCGGTACACCTCCCGCCGGTCCCCCAGCCGCTCTCGCGCGTCCCGCCGCGCCCGCTCCACGCGCGGGGTGGTGAGGAAGGCCATCCGGTCTGCCATCGTGGCCTCCGGCAGGGCGTGCCGACACTGACCCGGCGGCCCACCGGGCGGGCGCGCCACCGTGTGGCCACGGTACGCCCACGAAGCAGCACGCGAAAGTCACGGCCGGACGTACCCGCCCGACCATCCCTCGGACCCCCCGGGAGCAGTCGTGAGCACGCCAGGGAGAATCTCCGTCATGACGCACACCGTGCTGGTCGCCGAGGACGACCGCGCCATCCGTGACTCGCTCGCCCGCGCACTGATGCTGAAGGGCTACCGGGTGCGGATAGCCGCGAACGGCACCCAGACCCTGGCCGTCCTAGCCGAACAGCGCCCGGACGTCCTGGTGCTCGACGTGATGATGCCCGAGCCGGACGGCCTGGAGGTCTGCCGCCGGCTGCGCGCCGCCGGCGACCGCACCCCGGTGCTGATGCTCACCGCCCGGGTCGAGGTCCCGGACCGGATCGCCGGCCTCGACGCCGGGGCCGACGACTACCTGGTCAAGCCCTTCGACGTGGACGAGCTCTTCGCCCGGCTGCGCGCCCTGCTGCGCCGCAACCAGCCCCTCCCGGAGGCCGAGGTCCTGAGCGTCGCCGACCTGCGGATCGAGCCGCCCGCCCGACGGGCCTGGCGGGCCGGGCAGGAGCTTGAGCTGTCCCGCACCGAGTTCGACCTGTTGGAGCTGCTCACCCGCAACGCCGGATCCGTCCTCGACCAGGCCACCCTGTACGAGCGGATCTGGGGCTACGACTTCGGCCCCGGCTCGAAGAACCTCGCCGTCTTCATCGGCTACCTGCGCCGCAAGCTCGACCGCCCCGGCCTGCCCTCGCTGATCCACACCGTCCGCGGCGTCGGTTACACGCTGCGCGAGCCGTGACCGGCCCGGTGCGACGGCGCCGCCCGCGCCTGCCGCGCCCGGGGCTGCACACCACCCTCTCGCTCGCCTTCGCCGCCATCGCCGCCCTGGTCGCGGTGCTGATCGGCGCCCTCGGCTACCACGGCGCCGCCCGGCTGATCCGGGACGACGAGGGCGCCGACTTCACCGCGGCCGTCGACTCCGTCCAGCGCCAGGTCGGACGGCAGATCCTCTTCCCGGGCGACTTCGCCGGTCCCGACGGCCTGAGCGACGACCTGCTGCGCCCGATCCGGGTGACCTCGCAGGCGCTCGACCCCGACGCCCGGGTCCTGCCCGGCACCGCCCGGCTCGACCTGCCGGCGACTCCGGCCGACCGCGAGCTCGCCCGCGCCGAGGAGCCCGGCCGTACCGCATCGGGGATGCGCCGACTGCACGGCGACACCCTCCGGGTGGGGGTGGTCTCGCTCGGCGGCCGCCGCGGCGCGGTCCAGATCATCCAGCAGGTCGGCCCGACCGAGCACCTGCTGGCCGCCCTGCGGATCCGCACCACGGCACTGGTGGCGGTGGTCACGCTGGTCGCGGGCGGGGCCGGCTGGCTGCTCGCCCGGTGGATATCCATCCGGCTGGTCCGGCTCACCGCGGCGGCCGAACTGGTCGCCGCCAGTGGCCGGTTGGACGTCCCGGTGCCCGCCGCCGGAACGGACGAGGTGGGTCGGCTCGGCCGGGCCTTCGACCGGATGCTGGTCCGGCTCGCCACTGCCAAGGAGAACCAGCGCCGACTCGTCCAGGACGCCGGGCACGAGCTGCGCACCCCGCTGACGAGCCTGCGCACCAACCTCTCCGTGCTCCCCGACATGGACCGGCTGCCGCCCGCGGAGCGCGAGGCGCTGATGTCCGATCTCGCCGATGAGGCACGGGAGTTGACCCAGCTGGTGGAGGAGCTGGTGGCGCTCGCCGCGGACCGCAGGGCGGACGAGCTGCCGACCGAGGTGGTCCTGGCCGAGGTGGTCCGCGGTGCGGTCACCCAGGCCCGGCGGCGCAGCGACCGGGCGATCCTGGTGGACGCCGACGACACCGTCGTCACCGCCCGCCCGGACGCGCTGGCCCGCGCGGTGGGCAATCTGCTGGACAATGCCGCCAAGTTCGACCCGGCCGGCGCGGGCCCGATCGAGGTGGTGGTGCGCGGCCCGCGGGTGGAGGTGCGCGACCGCGGTCCGGGCATCGACGCCTCCGACCTCCACCGGGTCTTCGACCGCTTCTACCGCGCCACCGCCGCCCGCAGCCTGCCCGGCTCGGGGCTGGGCCTGGCGATCGTGCACGAGGTGGCCCGCTCTCATGGCGGCACCGCCTTCGCCGCCAACCGGGAGGGCGGCGGCGCGGTGATCGGCTTCACGCTCGGCGGGTCCTGACGCCAGGCCCGGACGGACGCAGGACCCGCTGGACGTCAGTACCCGCCGGACCTCAGGCCCGGACGGACGCAGGACCCGCTGGACGTCAATACCCGCCGGACGCCAGGCCCGGACGGACGTCAGCAGCCCCAGCCCGAGCCAGTCGGCGTGGTACTTCACCCCGGCAGGACCACCGGGCCCCTCCCCGAACCCGGTCCCCGGCCGCAGCGGACCCGCGTCATCCCCACCACTGCTCGGGCACCGGCTCCGGCTCGGCCGGGACCGTCACCGGTTCGGCGGAACGCACCAGCAGGTCACCCGCCTCCGTCTCGGCGACCAGGTAGCCGCACTCGCGCAGTACGAGCGCGGCCGCGCCGCACAGCGCCGCGCGCGCCTCCCGGGTGGGTGGCCCGTCCGGCTCCGCGCCCGGCGTCCAGCCGACCACCACCCCCTCGGGGTGGTGGCCGATCCACAGCGGTGAGGGGCCCGGCGCGGTGTCGAACCCAGCGCGGGCCAGGGCCCCGGTGACGTCCTCGAAGAGTTCACGGTGATCCACCATTGGCGCAGCGTAGGCCGTCGACCGCGCGACCCCCGGCCGCGGCGCGCGCCGAACCGGTCCAGCGGCACCCGACCGCAGCATCGGCTGCCCGGCGGGCCGGACGGCGGCCAGCCGATCGGACGTCAGGAACCCCCGTCCGGCCCGACACGAGCGGCCGGACGGGCCGATGGACGTGCACAGTCGGCCCCCTGCCGACAGCATGACAGAGTAAGCGCTCCATCACCCTGAGCAACGAGTCCAGCGGGCCGACCCGGTCCGCGCGCCGGTCCGACCGGCAGGCCCGTATCGAGAGGTCCCATGATCACAACACTTCGCCGGCCGGCGTTCCCGCCGACGGGGCTCCAGCACGGCACGCCGAGGACGCCGGGGAGCCCGTCGTGAGAGCCGACCAGCAGTCGCAGCCGGGACCGGAGACCAGCACGCGCGCCAAGCCCTCGAACGTGGGTGAGGCGCTGGCCGACTGGACCGACGGCCGACTCGGCATCTACTCCCTGGCCAAGGCCAACCTGCGCAAGATCTTCCCGGACCACTGGTCCTTCATGCTGGGCGAGGTCGCGCTCTACACCTTCGTCGTCATCATCCTGACCGGCGTCTGGCTGACCTTCTTCTTCAACCCGAGCATGAGCGAGGTCGTCTACGACGGCTCCTACGTCCCGCTCAAGGGCATCCCGATGTCCGAGGCCTACGCCTCCACGATGAGGATCAGCTTCGAGGTGCGCGGCGGCCTGCTGATGCGCCAGATCCACCACTGGTCCGCGATCGTCTTCATCGCCTCGATGTTCACGCACATGCTGCGGGTGTTCTTCACCGGAGCGTTCCGCAAGCCCCGCGAGATCAACTGGATCTTCGGCGCGCTGCTGCTGTTCCTCGGCATGTTCGACGGCTTCATGGGCTACTCGCTGCCGGACGACCTGCTGTCCGGCACCGGCATCCGCTTCATGGAAGGCGCGATCCTCGCCGTCCCGATCGTCGGCACCTACCTGCAGTTCTTCATCTTCGGCGGCGAGTTCCCGGGCACCGACATCATCCCGCGACTGTTCACCGTCCACATCCTGCTGATCCCGGGGATCATGCTGGGTCTGCTGGTGGCGCACCTGATCCTGGTCTTCTACCACAAGCACACCCAGTTCGCCGGGCCCGGCCGGACCAACGAGAACGTGGTCGGAATGCCGCTGATGCCGGTCTACATGGCGAAGGCGGGCGGGTTCTTCTTCCTGGTCTTCGGCGTGGTCTCGGCCATGTCGGCGATCGCCACGGTCAACCCGATCTGGGCGTACGGCCCGTACCGGCCCGACCAGGTGTCCACGGACGCCCAGCCGGACTGGTACATGGGCTTCTCCGAGGGCCTGATCCGCGTCATGCCCGGCTGGGAGATCAGCGTCTGGGGCGGCCACACCCTGAACCTCGGGGTGTTCATCCCACTGATGGTCTTCCCGCTGGTGCTGATGGCCATCTGGTTCTGGCCGTTCCTGGAGGCCTGGGCCACCGGGGACCGCGGCGAGCACCACATCGCCGACCGGCCGCGCAACGCCCCGGTCCGGACGGCCTTCGGCGCGGCCTGGGTGAGCCTCTACCTGATCCTGCTGGCCGGCGGCGGCAACGACCTGCTGGCCACCCACTTCCACCTCTCGATCAACGCCATCACCTACGCGGTGCGGATCGGCTTCTTCACCGTGCCGATCGTCGTCTTCGTGATCACCAAGCGGTGGTGCCTGGGCCTGCAGCGGCGGGACAAGGAGAAGGTGCTGCACGGCCGGGAGACCGGCGTCATCAAGCGCCTCCAGCACGGCGAGTACATCGAGATCCACGAGCCGCTGCCGCAGGGCCGGCTCTTCACCCTCACCGCGCACGAGCAGCCGCAGCCGACCGTCCTGCCGCCCGAGGTGGACGAGAACGGTGTGGCCCGCAAGGCCGGACTGTGGACCCGTACCCGGGTGAAGCTGTCCCGCGGCCTCTACGGCCCGGGCAGCCAGATCGCCAAGCCCACCGTGGAGGAGCACGCGGAGGTCACCAGCGGCCACGGCCACCACTGACCCCGCTCCGCACCGGACCCGGCACGACGAGGGCCCGCTGCGCCGTGGCCGGCGCAGCGGGCCCTCGTCGTTCTCGCCGCTCCCGGCGGCTCAGCCCCGCAGGGCCGCCGGGACGACGGCAAACAGCGCCGCCGCCAGGGTGACGGAGAGGCAGAGCCCGGCCCAGCGGGTGCAGATCCGGCGGCACTCGCTGCGGTAGCGGGCCGCCAGCCGGCGGCAGCGCTCGACGGCGCGGTCCACGACCTCCTCGGCGTAGCGCAGCCGGTCGGCGGTGTAGGCCTGTTCGAGGCTCTCCCGCTCCGCGGCCGGCAGCCAGGGGAACTGCGCGGCGAAGGCGCGGGCGTCCCGCTCGGCCGCCGCGACCTCCGCCTCCCAGGCCAGGAAGCCCTCGATCCGGGCGAACTCCACCCGGGAGTCCGCCCGTGCGGCGCCGGCGGCCGGCTTGCCCTGGTGGGGGTTCCGCGCTCTCGGCGGACGCTGTCTGCCACCCATGACCGCTCCTCAAGTCCTGTCGAGTCGTCCCCCCGCGAATCTGCGGACCGAACCCCGAATCGGGATCGCTCCACAATCAGGCAACTACTACCAGCGACCAATCGCAGGTGGCGGGCGGCTCGCCACAGCCCCGCACCGCGGGAGGAATTCGCGTGCCGCGCACTGCTGTGGATCGCGCACTTCTTGCGGGCACAGTCGCGATGTCCGGCACCGGGACACGGATGCGACCCGGAGCTTCCGACACGACTGACGCGCGGTCAACTATCGTCGTCGCGGCCCGCTCCACCGGGAGCAGGCCCCCACCTGACGAAACGGGGAAGCGGTGCGCATCGGAATCATCGGTACGGGCATGGTCGGGCAGACGCTGGGGAGCAAGCTGGTCTCGCTCGGCCACCAGGTGACGCTGGGCTCCCGGAGCAAGGACAACGAGAAGGGGCTGGCCTGGGCCGCGCAGGCCGGTCCCGACGCCCAGTGCGGGACCTTCGCCGAGGCGGCCGCGTTCGGCGAGGTGGTGCTGAACGCGACCGGCGGGACGGTCGCCCTGGCGGCGCTGCGGGCCGCCGGCGCGGAGCACCTCGCGGGGAAGCTGCTGATCGACGTCTCCAACCCGCTGGTGTTCGGCCCCGAGGGCCAGGTGACCCTCGACCCGGCGAACACCGACAGCGTCGGCGAGCAGATCCAGCGCGAATTCCCCGAGGCCCGGGTGGTCAAGGCGCTCAACACCGTCAACTGCGAGCTGATGGTGGAGCCGGGCCGGCTGAGCGGCGAGCACAACCTCTTCATCGCCGGGAACGACGCGGCGGCCAAGGCCGAGGCCGTCGCGCTGCTCGGCGGATTCGGCTGGCCGGCCGAGTGGATCATCGACCTCGGGGACATCTCGGCCGCCCGGGCGACGGAGATGCTGATGCCGTTCTGGCTGCGGATGATGGGGCACTTCGGCAGCGCCGAGTTCAACTACTCGTTCCGGCGCCCCGCGTAACGCGGCCGGGCCCGGCCCCTCGGTGCACCGAGGGGCCGCGCCCCGGGCTTGTCCGGTCCCGCGCGTTCGCCGGGTCCCGGGCGGAAGGAGGAGCGCGAGTCCCGGGCCGCGGGAGCCACCCGTCCGTGGGGGAGAATGGACCGCATGTCCCGACGTCCTTCCGCGCCCCGCGCCGCCGCTCCCCGGCTGCTGCCCTCCTCCCCCTGCCCGTGCGGCCTGCCCGCCGCCTACGGCGACTGCTGCGGCCGACTGCACCGCGGCCAGGCGGCGGCCACCACCGCCGAGTCCCTGATGCGCTCGCGGTTCAGCGCCTTCGCCGCGCAGGACGAGGCGTACCTGCTTCGCACCTGGCACCCGGACACCCGTCCCGCCGAGGTCGACTTCGACCCGGGGCTGCGCTGGACCAAGCTGGAGGTGGTCTCCACCACCGAGGGCGGCGCGTTCCACGCGGAGGGCACGGTCGCGTTCCGCGCGCACTGGACCGAGGGCGGCGAGGAGGGCGTGCTCACCGAGCACAGCCGCTTCGTGCGGCACGAGGGCGCCTGGGTGTACCTCGACGCCCTCTCGCTCGGCTGAGCCGCCCCGCCGCGGCTACAGGTAGTCGTCCAGCCGCCCCAGCGAGAAGCCGGCCGCGGTGACGTCGTTGACGACCTTGCGCAGCAGGTCCGGCATGGTCGCCTTCCAGATGTCGGTGCCCCGGAAGTGGGTGAGGATGATGTCGCCCGGGTGCAGCTTCCGGTCGTCGTAGCGCCACTCCATGCGGTCCGGGAACGCCTCCTCGTTCCACATCGGCACCGCCTGCACCCCGCAGGAGGCCGCCGCGCGCAGCGTCTCGTCGTTGTACTCGCCGTACGGCGGCCGGAACAGCCGGGGACGGACGCCGATCTGCTGCTCCAGCTGGTCCTGCTGGTTGCAGATCTCCTGGCGCTGGGTCTCGTAGTCCAGGACCTTCAGGTTGCGGTGGTTGATCGTGTGGTTGTTGATCTCCACGCCTTGGGCGTGCATGTCGCGGAAGTAGCCGTAGTTCTCGCGGGCGAGGTAGTCGGACACGAAGGCGCTGAACGGGATCCCCAGCTCCTCGGCCATCCTCGTGAACGCGGGGTCCTTCTCCGCGCCGTCGTCGACGGTCAGGAAGACCACCTTGTCGTCGGTCGGCACCCGGTAGACCACCGGCGGGCGACCCTCCGCGAGCTTGACGCCCTGCACCGGGGTGAGCGCGGCCCGGGTCGCCGGGCGCGGCGGGGCCTTCAGCGGCGGACTGTCCAGGCCCCAGCGCTGCGCGGTCTCCAACGCGGTCCGGACGGCTGCCTCCTGGCGGGCGACCGCCTCGCTACTGGTCTCCTCCTCCTGGCGAGCCAGACCGGGCAACAGCGGCGGCGCCGCCGGGGGGCGCGCCGCGCCTCGATCGGCAGCCTCGACGGCGGGGGCTGCTGCCTCCGCCTTGGCTGCCTCCGCGTTGACTGCCTCCGCGTTGGCTGTCTCCGCCCTGGGCGCCTCCGCCCTGGCCGCTTCCGCCTTGGGCGCCTCTGCCCTGGCGGCGTCCGCCTTGGCCGGGGCGGCCTTGGGCGGCGCGGCGGGGCCGGCCGGACCGGCGCAGCCGGCGATGACGGCGGAGAGGCAGACGGTGGCCAGCAGGCCGGTCCGCACACCGCCCCGGCTCTTCCGACTCCCTCTCAAACCCCCATTAATCGGACAATCTGATGGTCTGTGCATAGCTGCACTGCTCCCCCGCCATGCACCCCCGCCAATCCCCCCATCACCCGCGCGGGGCAACGGCGCGCCGCAGGCCTTGCCGTTCCTTTGCCGACCGCCTCCCCGACGGACCGCCCGGGTGCGCCCACGGTCCCCCGAAAACCGATTGCGGCGCCGCCGTCGGGGAGTGGATCATGCGCGCATGACGAACACCGCGCCCCGCCGCTCCGACCTCTGGGCCGTCACCACGGCCGACGTGACCACGCCCGAGGCCCTGGAGCTGCTGCGCGAGTACTACTACGACGTCGCCAACCGCTACTACCGCCTGCACCTCGGGCGGGAGGGCACCGCGGAGGAGCTGGAGTCCGGCCTGGCCGACTCCCCCAGCGACCACCTCGCCGCCCCGGACGGCCTGTTCCTGATCGGCCGCCACGACGGCGTCGCCCACTCCTGCGCCGGCCTGCGCCGACTCGACGCCACCACCGCCGAACTGACCCGTGTCTACGTCCGCCCCGACCTGCGCGGCACCGGCGGCGGCGCCCGCCTGCTCGCCGCCGTCGACGAAGCCGCCCGGTCCCTCGGCGCCGAGCGGATCGTCCTCGACACGCGCCTCGACCTGGTCGAGGCCCGCGCACTCTACCTCCGGCACGGCTACCGGGAGATCCCCGCCTACAACAGCGGCCCGTACGCGCAGATCTGGTACGGCAAGGAGCTCACCACGGCTGCGCCGCAGGCGAGTTGAACAGCGGCGACGACCCGGCATCTCCGGACTCCGAGCGGTCCGGTCAGGCGGCCGCGTCGACCAGGGCGCGGAGCAGGCGCCGGGGGTCCTCGGCGAGCCGGTTGCAGACGTAGAGCCACCACTGCGTGCCGAAGACGACGTACTCGCGGGTGGGGTGGCCGCGTTCGGCCATGGTGTCGAGGCGGTCCGGCCCGAGGCCGAGGAGGGTCTCGACAGAGGGGCGCCACAACTGCTCGCTCCGGCCGTCCCAGCCCCGGGTGAACGGCTCCGGCGGCCCGGCGCGGGGCGTGACCGCGGGCATGATTCCCGCCGCCCTGCAGCAGGTGCCATCACACCGGCGGCCGGACCTCGACCCGGACCTCCTGCGCTTCTACGCCGACCACTTCCCCGACCACACCATCGCCGTCTGCTGCTTCGACAATGCCGACGCACAGCGCGCCAAGCCCCTGCTGCTGTGGTACGCGCCCCACGACCCCGACCGGCTGACCGTGCCCACGCTCGACAGCCACACCGGTGCAGCACCGGACCTCGACGCCGCCGTCCCCGTGGATCACTGGGTCCTGCTCTCCACCGATCAGGCTGCCGCCGAGTGGGGCGAATCCCTTGACCACCCCGAGGACATGCGTCACAGCCTGCGCTCCTTCCTTCCCGCTGCTGTCATGGGCCGGTACTTCGGCGGGGGAGATTCCCTGCCCAACGGAGACTTCACCATCAGCCACAGCGACCTTCTCGCCGGCTACCTGGACCGCATCGAGCGCTACCGGCCGACTCGCCGCTGACCTGGGCGCGGCAGCGCTCCCGGTCTGCGAATCGGCGCCCTCGGCCGCACGGTGGTCGTCGGCCGACGGCGACGATCAGGAGCAGTCGCTTGCGGGGTAGGGGTGGCTTCGCTCGGCCGAACGTGCTGCGCTTGATACCGCAGCCGCATGTGATGTGACTGGCGGGCGGACCCACGTCCGGGCGGGATCAGTTGACCTGTCCGGCGGGCCGCACCACGAGGTGGCTGACGTCGACACCTTCGGGCTGGTTGACGGCGAACAGGATCGTCTCGGCGACCTGCTCGGCGGTCAGGGCCGGCGCCGCGTCGGGGCAGCCGCCGCGCTCGTCCCAGAACGGGGTGTCCACGATCCCCGGGGCGACGAGGGTCACGCCGATGCCGTCCTTGGCCACCAGCAGCCGGACGTTCTCGACCAGGGCGTGCGCGGCCCACTTGGTGACCGAGTACATGTTGCCGGGCGTGTTCCTGATGCCCGCGACCGAACCGACGACCACGATCCGGCCCTTGGACTGCCTCAGGTGCGGCAGCGTCTGCTGCACCAGCAGGGCCGGGCCGAGGACGTTGGTGAGGATCATGGTGCGCATGGCCTGGGCGTCGTGGTTCTCCAGGGTGCCGGGCAGGGAGAACCCGGCGTTGGCGATCACCGTGTCCAACCGGCCCCAGGAGTCCATGACTTGACGCACGGCCGTCGCGACATGGTGCTCGTCGGCGGCGTCCCCGCTGATGGTCAGCAGTCGTTCCCCCGCGCCGGTGGAGGTGGCGAACGCGGCCAGCCTGTCGGCGTCGCGGCCGGTGATCGCCACGCGGTGACCCTGCTTGAGCAGGCCACGGGCGGTGGCCGCGCCGATTCCGCTCGAACCGCCGGTGATCAACGTGACAGGTTCCATGGGATGACCTCCTCACTGATGGCGGTACCGGCGATCCGCCGGGCTCCAGGCATCGGTGAACGCCAACTGGCGTGTGATGCCTGACCGTTGCGAGTCGCCGCCGCTCCCCCGATGTCGTGACAGCCAAGGAGCCGGCGGTGCGGACGGTCCGAGAACGCCTCGGCCACGCCACCGGTGATCAACTTCTGTCGTCGGCCCGATGCTACTACGCCGCAGTTACGGGGTCGATGGCCGCGGCGACGGTAGTGGCCGGCGCGGGCGTCGAACGGCCCCGCGAACGCGGACGAGGCCCGGCACCCGAGTGGGCACCGGACCTCGTCCGACTGTGGAGCGCCAGGCCCGGGTCGCACGGACTCTCCCTACTGAAAGTAGGGCGTGCTCTGGTAGCACCGCTGACGCCTGGCGAGGGGTCATCTCCCTCGCGACGAAGGAAATACTAGCAGGTCAGCGGCCCTGTCGTCGAAGCCGATCGCGGCGTAGCCCCCCGTGCGGAAGCGGCTGGGCCGGCTACTCTGCCCGGCCGGGCTTACGCACGATGAACTGCCGCCCACCGCACGATCGTTGGGACGCAGACGCGACGGCATTTCAAGGGGCCCGAACCATATCAAGCAAGAGAAAGCCGACCGTCCGCAAGGCGAACATCTGTCAAAAAGTACAAGTGCCGGTCCGGACGGGCCGTGACAGGCTCTTCGACACAGTGACCGCCGGGGGGGCGGCCGCCAGCTCACCAGGGGCGCCGTGGCCACAGCCGACATCACGGTGGACCGGGATGTCCCGCGCGCGGCACGGAGCAGCGCGGCGCAGGACGACCCGACATCCCGTACGCCGCGGAGACCGGTGAACAGAGGGCCGGATCTCCCGACCCTCCGCGAACGTGCCGATCTCCCGGCGCCCCGAGCGCGCCCGACCAAGAACAACCACCCACACCAGGAGGACCGCTGTGCGATTCCTGTTCACCGCCCCCGGGGCGGTCGGCCACATCTTCCCCGTCATCCCCACCGCGCTGGCCCTGCGGGCGGCCGGCCACGACGTCCTGTTCGCCGGTCAGGCTCCTCTCGCGATCCTGCGCAACACCGGACTGCCCGTCGTCGAGGTCGGCGACGGCGGCACTCTCAGGGAGGCCTTCGCGCGCGCCCTCCCGAAAGACGTCCGTTTCGCCGACCAGGAGCGGACGGAGGACGAGACGAACGAGCTGAGCGCCCTCGGCTTCGCCGAGTTCGGCCGGTCGACCATCGACGGGCTGCTGAAGGTCGCGGAGGGCTGGCGGCCGGACGTGATCGTGCACGAGTCCTTCCAGGGCGCCGCGCCGCTGGTGGCCGCCAAGCTCGGCATACCCGCCGTGGCGCACAACTTCGGGGTGACCTCGGGCGGGGCAGCCGTGCGCCTGCGCCGGTTGCTCGCCGACGACTACCGCGCGCACGGGGTCGAGGCGACGGCTTGGTCCACCGTCCTCGACGTCGTGCCGGCCTCGCTCGGCGGGGACGGCGGGGGCTGGCGCGTGAGGTACGTGCCGTACAACGGCGGCGGGACGATCCCCGCCGACCTGATCGGGCGCGGCACCAAGCCGCGGATCGCGGTGACGCTGGGCACGGTGTTCACCGAGTGGGAGGGCATCGCCCCCGTCTCCCGGCTGATCGAGCAGGCCGGGGCGCTCGACGCCGAGATCCTGCTCGCCGTCGGCGGTGAGGACCTCGCACCGCTCGGCACGCTGCCCGGCAACGTCCGGCCGCTGCCGTGGGTGCCGCTGAGCCAGCTGCTCCAGGCCAGCGACGGAGTCGTCCACCACGGGGGCTCCGGCAGCATGATGACCGCTGCCACGCTGGGTGTCCCCCAGCTGATCCTCCCCCAGGGCGCCGACAACTTCGCCAATGCCGCCGCCGCCCGGGCCGCCGGCTTCGCCCTGACCTCCAGCCTGGACGCCGTCGACACCGCCCTGCTCGACCGGCTGGTCACGGACGAGGCCCTGCGGAAGTCGGCCGCGGCCATGAAGGCGGAGATCGACGCCCTCCCCTCCCCCGCCGACCTGGTCGCGGACTTCGAATCACTGGGCTCCGGCGGGGCGGGCTCGGATCGGGCGGCGGCCCGGTAGATCGGTACGAGGTACAAGGGGGGACGGACGGGGCTCCCCGGGGTGGTGGGGTGGGATGTCCTCACGCCTCGACCCGCCGACCAGGGAGCCTCGTTGCTCGTTCATCCCGTCACGCCGGATCCGAGGCGGGCTGCCAGGTGCGCCATCGTCACCGCAGCCAAGGTGTGAGGTCGAGCCCAGCCGGAGGGTTCGGTGGCGGGCCGGGCTCCGGGTCCGCCTCCACCGTGCGGGCCCACTGGAGCAGGGCCAGCACGAAGCCCATCAGGAGTCGCCGCTGTTCCCTCTCGTTCTCCAGTTCCCGGTCCAGCCGCTCCGTGATCGCGACGAAGTCGTCGCGGCGGTTTGACGCACGGGACTGTGTCCACGTCAGCAGGCCCACCACCAGCGCAGCGCAGGCCGCGGCGAGTGCTCCCAGCGCCATGTCACGCCCTCCAGGCCCGCAGCTCGAGCAGGGCGTCGCCCAAACTCACCTCGTACGTGTCGCGGTGTCGGCTCATGCGGGCGCCGCTGATCCCAACCAGCGGATGAGTCAGGGCAGTTGCGAGATCCTCCGGATAGGGGTACCCCGTCCACTGCAGCTCCCAGGTGTTCCCCTCCCCCCACAGCCTTCGGTGCACGCCCTCCCGAAGAGGAAGCCTCTCTTCCCTGCGATCTCCCGGCCGTTCCAGCGGGTCCCAATCCCAGCTGGTGGCCCATTGCCCCGCTGGGTCTTCCATGGTGTAGCGCGTCACCAGACCTGCCAGCAGTGCTCGGGCATTGCCGGTCATCCTCGGGATGGCGCCGAGTGCTTGCTGTTCGCGGGACGTCAGCTCGTCGTCGAGCGTCAGGTGATCGCGCCAAGGGCTCGTGTCTCCGGCGTCTGAAGGCACTTCTCCTGCGGGGCTGGAAGTGACGACCAGGTGCGCCCCCGTGGGGAGGTGCCGCATCACGTAGCTTCGACGGTCGGACTCATGGGTCGACACCAGGCGAAGACCAGGGATGCGTAGCGGCGCACCCGGCGATCTCGTGGGCAGGATCCACCCCGTGACGTTGTCGGGTGCCCGTGAGTCACTGACCACCAGTGCGTCGTCGCAAGAGGAGATGACCGGATCGTAGGCGCTGAACGTGCTGCATCCCCACTCCATCCCCGCCGGGGCGATCCGCCCCTTGTTGAGAAGTCCCAGAGCAAGGAGGGCGCGGAACTCCTGCTGTTCCGGCACGGTTGAGTCCAGCCCCAGATCGCCCGATGCTCTGACCCCCGCCAATGCGGCGGTGTAGCTCTCCCCCGTGTACCTGCGCCGTGTGGCAGCGGCCTTGTGACGATTCCGATCGGCCTGCTCGTGCTGCGCCCGAGGTGTAGGAGACCGTGACTGCCGACGCTCTGCTTCGACTCCCCGCAAAGCAGTCGTGTACTTGGCGCCGCTCGATGATGCTGCACGTCGCACTGCACGCTTGCGTGCACCGTTCTTGACCATGCCGTCCTCCGGGGGCCGGAGACGCGCTCCCGCCCGCGCCGGCCCTTCGCAGGGAACGACGATGGCTTACGCGAGCCGGAGGCCCTTGTCCGTCACAGCCGAGGCGAAAGCGGGAGATCTGCCCGGGCCGGAGTTCGGCGTGCGTACCCGCCGATGGAGGCAGTCTAGCCCAGCGGCGGCGGGCACAGGAGGTTCTCCTTGCCGGAACCCCCGGTCACGTGATGCCGGGTCCGCCTCCGACGGGCGGACGCGGGTGGACCGGAGGCCGGGGCGGTCAGCTCGACTGCTGCCGCGCGGCCTTCTTGGCCTCCGCCTTCGCCCGCAGAGCCACCGCCTTGGGAGAGTCGCCGTACCACCACCACGTGTACCCGACGACCGCCACGTTCAAGGCCACGACGACGTAGAAAACCGGATTCGGGGCGAAGTGCCCGCCCCTGGCCAGGCCGAAGAGGTTCAAGCAGGTGAGGATGATCGCGCTTCTGAGCAGGACAGACAGCGTTTTCTTGGTGCGGAGGTTCATGCCGCGCACTGTAGGGCCCCGCAGCGGTGTTGACCAAGCGTCACGACAGAAGAGGCGATACCCGGGCTGATCAGCCAAAACACCGCTATTCGATCACTACCGCGGACCCCTCGCCGCGGTCAACCGCGCCGCCGCGGTCCCGGCTCCGGTGGTCGGCAGCCGACCGGAGCTGTCCGGCGGCCGCCCTGCGGCAGATCCGCCCTTCCGGGGCGGCGGCACCGGCTGTGCCGCACCGGTGGCGCCTCAGAAAGTGTTGGGTAATTGATCAACTGCGTGGCGTGATGCGCTGGCGGTGATCTTCGCGGTCCGGGTGTCCGCGAAGATCACCGCCATGTGTGTC